>JAILEJ010000062.1 GCA_024688095.1 Butyrivibrio sp. | reverse complement strand
CATTACTATTCCAACATAATTCTCGCTAAAAAATACCGATCTTATTTCCTCGTCTCCGATCAGATTTTCTATCTGGCTTGTTGGCTTTTCTGTTCCTGTATAGAACATTATTCTGTCATCTGACACAGCTACTGCAGTACTTGCATTAATGAATTGTATATATGGAACCACTGAACCTGCATAATCATAACCACTCACATAGTTATCAATTTCGTTTTGTCCTACACTTCCGAAATTGTAGAATGCCACACTTGTCTGTACACTTCCGTTTTTGGAATATAAATATGATACTGCGACAAGTTCTCCATTTGGAGAAATACTAACAGCTGCAGGATATCCGCTGTCTTTCATAGTTGTCTTAAAGCTGGCAAGTGCATTACCGTTTACATCATATAGATATATCCATGCAACATCTGTATCATCAAGTACAGCTGCAACTATTCCCTGTTCAGAGACACAAAAATCTCTAATTGGAAGGTTGGTGTCTATCTGTCCCAGAACTCCGGATGTGCTGACTACATATATCATGTGTCCACTATGATCTCCAATTGCCGCAACATCTTTGCATTTTTCTATGATTGGATTCTGCATCTGATAAGTCTGATTCCACATTGCTTCTCCGGAAGTACTAATCATACTTACTCCGTCTTTACTATATTTAAGAATCTGACCGCCAAGATTCATTGATGTTGCACCAGTTGATTCAATTACATTTATTCTTTTGGTTATGTTTGCTTCTGAATAATTCTTGTCTCTCCAGCTTACATACAGTATCGTTATGAGAACTACTGCAACCGCCATTATTATAAATGTTCTGAAATAAACCTTTATCCGGTGATTCCTTATTTTCTCATCATAAGACATTTCACCGGAATCCGGTTTTTCATTATTAACTTTTTTGCCAGTGTAAGAGTTAAAATCCTTAACCTCTGCCATTACTTATATCACCTTTGTCCATCAGGAAAACTGATATACGGTAACAGAATCATATTCTCTTTCAGGTCCAAATACTGGATCCGGGAAGTTTTCTTCGTTGATACTGTCAGGATAGAACTGCGTTTCAAGACAGAATCCTTCATATTTTCCGTATGCCTTTCCATTTTTCCCTTTTTCTGTATTCAGGAAGTTTCCTGAATAGAACTGGAATCCAGGAAGTGTTGTTGAACAATGCATTGTTATACCTGTTTCAGGGCATGTAACATCTGCAAAAATTCTTCTTGTGCCATCCGCAGCATCAACACAGAAGTTATGATCATATCCACTTACTACCTGAATCTGCTCGTAATCTGATGTAATCTCTTTTCCAATTGTCTTTTCTGTTCTGAAATCAAGAGGTGTTCCTTCTACTGTAGCAATTTCACCTGTTGGAATTGCACCCGGAACAACTGGTGTATATGTTGATGAATATAATTTTACAATGTGATTCTCGACAGTTCCTGAACCTGTTCCACCAAGATTAAAGTAGCAATGGTTTGTAGGGTTCATAAGTGTCTTTGCATCGCTTGTTGCATGATAATGAAGCATAAGTGAATTATCATCACCAAGTGTATATGTAAGTGAAAGCTTACGATTACCAGGGAATCCTATATCACCATCTTCTGCTTCGATAGTAAATGTAACAGAATCTGTTCCTTCTTCTGTCTCCCAAATTCTCTTATGGAATCCATTTTTATCATCACTATGAAGATTATTTACTCCATCATTAATTACAAGGTTATATTCTTTTCCATCAATAGAAAATTTACCCTTGTTGATTCTATTTCCGTTTGGTCCAATAGTTGCTCCGATAAAGCAACCATTATCAAAGTATTCTTCTAGATCATCAAATCCTAATGCAACATCTACTTTTTCACCATTTTTGTCTGGTACAATAATGTTCTTTATTGTAGCGCCAAAGTTAAGTACGCATACTTCCATTCCATTATTATTAGTAAGATGATAACCGTATACCGGTGCCCCATTAGGAGCCTCCCCAATAAACTCACGCTTTAATGACATATTTTTCTCCCTTCAGTTTAACAATAATACCTTTGAATTATTGTAAATTAAGTAAGTGTTCTTAATTATATATCAATTTTCAAACAGACTTACAACTCGGTTCTTCCTTCCAGTGCTCTTAGCAGTGTAACTTCATCTATATATTCAAGGTCTCCTCCTACAGGTATTCCACTTGCAATTCTGGTAACCTTGATCCCTGTTGGTTTTATAAGCTTGCTGATATACATTGCTGTAGTCTCCCCTTCAAGACTAGAGCCAGTAGCTATTATAACTTCCTCTGTGTTTTCTTCCGAGATTCTCTTTACAAGTTCTGCAAGCTTAATATCTCCAGGTCCAACTCCAAGCATAGGTGAAATTGTTCCATGAAGTACATGATATATACCTTCGTATTTTCCGGTTTTTTCATATGCTGCCAGATCTCTTGTATTTTCTACAACCATGATTGTTTTATGGTCTCTTTTTTCATTTGCACATATTGGACAAATTTCATCATCTGTAAGAGTGCAACACTTCTTACAATAATGAACATTTTCTCTTGCATTTGAAATAGACTTTGTAAGCCTTTCAACTCTGTCCTTAGGCATATTTATTATGTAAAAAGCAAGTCTTTGCGCAGATTTGCCACCTATCCCCGGAAGTGCTGCCAGCTCATCTATAAGTCTGTTAATATGTCCACTATATAAATCCATTAAAATGAAAGGCCTCCGCCCAATCCACCTGTCATCTTGTTCATTGCTTCTGCATTTGCATCTTCAGCCTGCTTGATTGCTTCATTTACAGCAGCAACTATAAGATCCTGAAGCATCTCAACATCATCTGGATCAACTGCTTCTGGAGAAATCTTGATTGCCTTTAATTCTTTGCTTCCAAGTACTGTTGCTTCTACAGCTCCGCCACCGGCCTTTGCTGTAAACTCTTTAGTCTCAAGCTCTTTCTGGCTCTCTTCCATCTGTCTCTGCATTCTCTGAGCCTGTTTCAAAAGATTATTCATATTACCAGGCATTCCGCCTCCTGGAAATCCACCACGTTTTGCCATTTCTTTTACCTCCTGTATAACTGTTTATAAGTAAAAATCATTATTTTAAATGTCTTCGTCTGTATCTTTTTCTTCAAAAGCATTATCATCATCTTCAGCCATTTCATGACTAAAAGCCATAAGATCATCCAACTGCTCTGGAGAAATATCTTCCTCATAGTCATCATCCATAAAAGGTGCTCTGCTAATTTCAGAATCATTATCATTTAAAATATCTTCTTTAGATTCTACATTAGAAT
>JAILEJ010000358.1 GCA_024688095.1 Butyrivibrio sp. | reverse complement strand
GAACCAATTATAGTTATTCTTTTTATTGTCATGATTGTATACGGTTTGAAAAGAGATAGATTGGATGCAATAACTAATATAGTGGGGGTGAGTGGGGTTCTTTTTGTTGTATCTAATCAAATTCAGATTAATTGTGGTATGCAATATATTATGAGATATAATGTGTGGATTGAGCCTATACTTATTTTTTATGTTATTCTTAAGTGGAATGTGATATACAAAAATAGTGAACAACTATATTGTTATATCGGGGGAGTGCAAGCAATTTATACGCTATCTATAATAATATATTTAATAATCGGTACTGGAGCATATTCGCCAGCTGAGTTCGCTCCGTGGACTAAAATTATAATGAATAATTTTCCATATTTATATAATCCAACACATGGGATTTTTTATTCTAGAGCATTAGGGTCAGAATGTTATTATAGTTCATTACCGGTGATATATTCGGATTCAAATGGATATATACATAAAATATTATTAAGTGAAGAAGCAGAAGAAATATTTTACTCTGATGAGTGGCAATTATACAATTGTGAAGGAGAAAAAATAGACAAAACAAAATTGAATACGATTACCGTTGATGAAGGTGATTATAAGTATGTAAATATTAAAGGAAAAGTGAAACGTATTGATGATTATGAGTTGATAAATGAAATATCACTCTGTTCTGATGAATATAATGGCAATGAATATTCTATAATCGGACTGTCGGAACCAGAAGATTGGGGAGCGTGGACAGACGGCAACGAAATGGTTATAAGAATGAATGTTGAGGAACATAATTATGATGAATATAAGCTACATATGTATATAAATAGAGTTTTTTATCCGCCTCAGGAGTTAACAATACTTATTAATGATGAATTAGTATATTCTAGTACTATTGAAGGAGAAAAAAATATTTACATTGCATGTGAAAGACCACAGACAGATGAAATTGTGATGAAAATCAAGTTGCCAGATGCAATAAGCCCAAATGAAACAATAGGCTCTAATGATTTCAGAAAATTGGGTATAGGAATTAGTGAAATATTTTTTTGGGGAAGAAATGAATAAGAATATAGTATAGTTAAACTATCTATAAATTTTAATTTAGGAAAGAAGGAACTATGAATATAGTATTATTAAGCGGTGGTTCAGGAAAGAGATTATGGCCACTTTCAAATGACATTCGTTCAAAACAGTTTATTAAAATTTTCAAGAATAAAGATGGTGAGTATGAATCAATGGTTCAGAGAGTATACCGCCAGATTAAGAAGATTGATAGTGAGGCCAATGTAGTTGTAGCTACATCCAAGACACAGGTATCAGCTATTCACAATCAGCTTGGTGATGGAGTAGGTGTATCAGTAGAGCCATGCAGAAGAGATACATTTCCTGCAATTGCTCTTGCTACAGCTTACCTTACAGATGTACAGGGAGTAAGTTCAGAAGAGTCAGTTGTTATATGCCCTGTAGATCCGTATGTTAATGACGATTACTTTGAAGCTCTCAAAGCTTTATCAGAACAGGCTGATAAGGGAGAAGCAAATCTTGTACTTATGGGAATTGAGCCTACATATCCTTCAGAGAAGTATGGATATATCATCCCAGAGACCAAAGATAATACAACTAATGTAAAATCATTTAAGGAAAAGCCATCCATTGATGTTGCCAAGGATTATATTAGTCAGGGTGCATTATGGAATGGAGGTGTATTTGCATATAAGCTTAAATATGTTCTTGATAAGGCGCATGAGCTTATAGATTTTACAGATTATCAGGATCTATTTTCTAAGTATGAAACTCTTGAGAAAATCTCTTTTGACTATGCTGTAGTAGAGCATGAAGATAAAATTCAGGTTATGCGTTATGCAGGTGAGTGGAAGGATCTTGGTACATGGAATACACTTACTGAAGCAATGGGAGAAACTGTTGTTGGTAAGGGAACAATGAATGACAAGTGTGAAGGTGTTCACATCATTAATGAAATGGATGTGCCTGTTCTTGCAATGGGACTTAAAGATGTTGTTATATCCGCTTCTCCAGAAGGGATTCTTGTATCAGATAAAGAGCAGAGTTCATATATTAAACCATTCGTAGATGCAATTGATCAGCAGATTATGTTTGCTGAGAAGAGCTGGGGTAGTTTCCAGGTTATAGATGTAGAGAGTGAAAGTCTTACAATCAAGGTAACTCTTAATCCAGGACACAGTATGAATTATCACAGCCATATGCATCGTGATGAGGTATGGGTTGTAATATCAGGAACTGGTAAGACTGTAGTTGATGGAATGACTCAGACAGTAAAGCCTGGTGATGTTATAACTATGAGTGCAGGATGCAGACATACAATTATGGCTGATACAGAGCTTAAGCTTATAGAAGTTCAG
>JAILEJ010000013.1 GCA_024688095.1 Butyrivibrio sp. | reverse complement strand
GCTTGAATACACAGGAGCTATTTTCCAAACAACTATTGATTCAGAGGTAATTGCATATCATATTGCACGTGAGAGACTTAATACAGCTAATGTAGAAAGTGCTGTAGCAAGAGCGATGGCAAAGATTAAGGGTGCATATTCGCTTGTTATCATGTCACCAAGAAAACTTATTGGTGCAAGGGATCCTTATGGTTTTAAGCCACTTGTAATAGGCAAAAGAGAAAATTGTTATGTTCTTGCTTCAGAAACATGCGCACTTGATACTATCGGAGCTGAATATATAAGAGATGTTGAGCCGGGTGAAATAGTTACTATTTCTCCTGACAAGGGAATTGAATCAGATAAATCGATGTGTATTCCTGCAAAAGAGCACGGTCATTGTATTTTTGAATATATTTATTTTGCAAGGCCAGACAGTTTTATAGATGGAGTCAGTGTATATGATGCAAGACTTAAGGCTGGAAGATTTCTCGCAATGGATTCACCGGTAGATGCAGATATTGTAGTTGGTGTTCCGGAATCAGGTAATCTGGCAGCTCTTGGATATTCTATGGAGTCAGGAATTCCTTATGGACAGGCTTTTATGAAGAATCAATATATTGGACGTACCTTCATTAAGCCAGGTCAGAAGAGCAGGGAAAGTAGTGTTCAGGTTAAGCTCAATGCCATGAGACATGCTGTTGAGGGTAAGAGAGTTATTATGATAGATGATAGTATCGTAAGAGGTACTACATCAGACAGAATTGTAAGAATGCTCAGAGAAGCCGGTGCAAAAGAAGTTCATATGAGAGTTAGTTCACCACCATTCTTATGGCCATGTTATTTTGGTATAGATGTTCCTGCAAGAGAACAGCTTATCGCATATAACAGAAGCGTTGATGAGATATGTAAGATAATTGGAGCGGATTCGCTTGGATATCTTAAACTTGAGAGACTTGAACAGATGGTAGATGGCAAGTTCAACATCTGTAAAGGTTGCTTTACGGGCAAGTATCCACAGGAGCCACCAAAGGAAGATATTCGCGGAGAATTTAAGGCTTAAAAATAATATATAATTTTTGTATTGTTGATTGAAGTTATGATATTTAGTTTTTTAAAGCAGGAGGATAAAATGAGTACAGACAGATATAGCAGCCCACTTTCAGAAAGATATGCCAGCAAAGAGATGCAGTTTATTTTTTCTCAGGATATGAAGTTCAGAACCTGGAGAAGACTTTGGATTGCACTCGCAGAAATTGAAAAAGATCTTGGACTTGATATTACACAGGAACAGATTGATGAACTTAAAGAGCATAAGGATGATATTAACTACGATGTAGCTGTTGCTCGTGAAAAAGAAGTTCGTCACGATGTTATGAGCCATGTATATGCCTATGGCGTTCAGTGTCCAAAGGCTAAGGGGATCATCCACCTTGGAGCTACAAGTTGCTATGTTGGTGATAATACAGATATTATCATTATGACAGAGGCTCTTAAGCTTGTAAGAAAGAAGCTTGTAAACGTTATTGCCGAGCTTTCAAAATTTGCAGATAAGTATAAGGCACAGCCTACACTTGGATTTACTCATTTCCAGCCTGCACAGCCAACAAGTGTTGGTAAGAGAGCATGTTTATGGCTTCAGGATTTTACAATTGATCTTGAAGAACTTGATTTTGTACTTGATAATATGAAGCTTCTTGGCTCAAAGGGAACAACTGGAACACAGGCATCTTTCCTTGAACTCTTTGATGGAGATCTTGATAAGGTTGACAAGCTTGATCCTATGCTTGCAGAAAAGATGGGATATAAGGGATGCATGGCTGTTTCAGGACAGACATACAGCCGTAAAATTGATATGAAGGTTGTAAATGTACTTGCAGGAATTGCTACATCAGCTACTAAGATGGCTACAGATATCAGACTTCTTCAGCATCTTAAGGAAGTTGAAGAGCCATTTGAAAAGTCACAGATTGGTTCATCAGCTATGGCTTATAAGAGAAATCCTATGAGAAGTGAGAGAATTTGTTCACTTGCAAGATACGTTATTTCAGATATGATCAATCCTGCAATCACAGAGGCTACTCAGTGGTTTGAGCGTACACTTGATGATTCTGCTAATAAGAGACTTTCAGTTCCTGAAGGATTCCTTGCAACAGATGGTATTCTTGATCTTTGCCTCAATGTTGTAGATGGGCTTGTAGTTTATCCTAAGGTAATCGAGAAGCACATGATGGCTGAGCTTCCATTTATGGCTACAGAAAATATCATGATGGATGCAGTTAAGGCTGGTGGAGACAGACAGGAACTTCATGAAAAGATCAGACAGCTTTCAATGGAGGCTGGTAAGAATGTAAAGGTTGAAGGAAAAGACAACAATCTTCTTGAACTTATTGCAGCAGATCCAGCATTCCCTCTTACACTTGAGGAACTTCAGAAGAACATGGATCCTCAGAAGTATATTGGATGCAGTGTACATCAGGTAGAGAAATTCCTTGCTGAAGTTGTACAGCCAATCCTTGATGCCAACAAAGACATCCTCGGTGTAACAGCAGAGATCAATGTATAAGTTGTTGTGTGTAAAATGAAAATGTATTAGAGAATCCTATTTTCCGGATAATATGTCATTTGCTTTAGGTGGTCTGGTCCACTATGATATTTGATTTATCAGGCGTTATAGATAGGATAGCCAATTTAAAAAGGCATGTAAAGAGCTAGCCGCTTCGCGGTTCTAAGAACTCTTGACATGCCTTTTTCTTTGGCTATAAGGTAATCAACCGCCTGATAAATAAAATATGCTGCCGCATGGAGAGATTATGACTTTATAAGTGGAGATGCAGCGGTGGGAGTCATAAGAAGCGTTAAAGGTAAGGCGGGATTGTGACTTTTTAGTGTAGAATGAGACAAATTAAGTCATAAAACGTGATGGTTTGTAGGATGCGGGGATTGAAATTGTGACTCTGTGAGAGGATATGCGGTGCTGGGAGTCATAAGAAGCGTTAGAGGTAAGGTGGAATTGTGACTTTTTAGTGTAGAATGAGGCAAATTAAGTCATAAAACAAGATGGTTTGTAGGATATGGAGATTTGAAATTATGACTATATACGTGGAAATGTGGGCTCCAGAGTCATAAGAAGTTCAGTATGAAATGGATATATGGCGATAGCAGACCTAATTTATCAGGAGCCCTAGTACTAATTAGTCAAAATAAAAGTTCTGTCAAGAGTGCGAAGCAACGTGAAAACGGCGAGCTCTTGACTGAACTTTTTATTTTCATAGTGCCTGATAATTTTTGTTTTATTAATGATATTAAAGATTTTGATTGTTTATTAAGTGCCTTTACGTTCAAATCAGATTGTGCTTTAAACGAAAAGAGAATTTTACATAAGCGTTCCAACGAGTGAAAAATTCACTGTTCGGTTTATGAATTATGTAGGCATTTATTTTAGCAAATGATTAAAGTGCAAATGATTAAAGCGCAATGAGTAAAGCACAAATAAGTAAGTATATCGCAATTGAGATATACTTATTTGTGCCTTATTTATCTGTTAGAAAAGCATCTATTACAGACATTATAGAATTTTGCTGTGTTTTTGTTAGCAGTATCCATTTGTCTGATAGTTCTGCATCTTTTAGATCGAGTTCATCGACTGAAAAAAATTCAGATAAAGAAATACCAAGCGAATTGCAAATTAGCTCAATTTTGTCAACAGGAGGATATTGGTTTCTTTGATACCAGGTTGCAATAGAGGATTGTGGGATTCCGGTTATCTTTGCAAGCTTGTATACGGATAGTCCTTTAGCCTCTCTTAGCTGTGTTATTCGATCTAGTACATTAAACATTAAGCACCTCAGTTTATATTTTTTTTAGAAAAGAGTTATTACAATTTAACACAATATTAATACGCAAAAGCGATGACAAATAGTATGCAAACGCGATATAATATATCGCAGATGAGATACATCAACTATCTTACATTTGAAAAGTTTAAACTTGTGAAGGAGGAAATTAGATGAATCAATTGAAAAGATTGCGTAAGAATATACAGCGAAAAGCTATACCTGTTCTTACCAGTGTGACAATGGTTTCTACGATGTTTGCAGGAACTAGTTTGACATCATTTGCGGCAACATATGATGTAACATATGCTGTTGGAAGTGGTACGCAGGTTACTGACTCTACTTTAGCGTATTCTACAGATGCGAATGGAGCATTGACAACAAAAACACCACTGGAATTTAAAGAAATTGTTACAGCTCCAGCAGGAAATGTGTTAAGTAAATATGTTGGCTCTGTGGATGGGTCAACTACAACCAATGATTATAAGCCGGGAACAGAATATGTTTTTACTTCTGCTACAACTTTAACCCCAGAATTTGAACCTGCAGATTACACAATGACTTTTGATCCTGGAAGTGGTGATAATTCAGATGATCAATTATCTGGTGATGAATTGACTAAAACATATG
Organism: Butyrivibrio sp.; assembly: GCA_024688095.1. GTDB lineage: Bacteria > Bacillota > Clostridia > Lachnospirales > Lachnospiraceae > Butyrivibrio. The sequence goes on along the minus strand of JAILEJ010000013.1, from coordinate 25 downwards.
GTACAGACGTTACTATTACTGATCC
>JAILEJ010000151.1 GCA_024688095.1 Butyrivibrio sp. | reverse complement strand
AGTCTTATAATACTCAGCCTTACATTTGTACATTTCTTCGTCTGCCCGTCCAAATACATCTGCAAACTCTGAGTCTAGTCTAGGACTATAAACAGCTGCACCCTTGGAAATAGCAAGCTCTTCTTCATATCTTTCATTATCTTTATTAAAATTACGAAGCTGCTCATCAAAACGGGCAAACTGTCTTAATATCTCTTCCTCAGAATCATCATCAGAAAAAGCTACAAACTCATCTCCGCCAACACGGTAAACCTGATCAGCTCCAAAAATAGTTCTTATATTTAGAGCTGCATCCTTAATCATCATATCTCCATATTCATGTCCCTTTGTATCATTCATTTTCTTTAAACCATTAACATCAAATACATAGAGTGTAAACTCTGCCATATTTTCCCTGATAAGTCTTTCCTGTCTAGTCTGCTCAGCAAGATATGCACCCTTATTTTTAACACCCGTCATAGCATCCAGATACGCCTGTCCATGAATATAATCTATATATTTTCCAAGCTCTACACTCATTTTTCTAATACTGTCAGCAAGAGAGCCTATTTCATCCTGTGAATAGTATTCAATTGTCTGACCAAGCTCTCCCTTTGCTATACGCGATGAAACATCAGTAAGCTCCTGTATAGGATCAACAATTTTTCTGGTCATACGTATAGATACAATAACCATAAGAATAAGTGCTGCCAAAAGAATCATAGAGAGCTGTACTATCATTGCATTTCTAAATCTGAAAAGTTCAGATTCAGGAGTAGAAATAGTAAAAATCATCCCATTTTCAAGTCTATTGACCATTATTCTGTATTTTGATGCACCTATAAAATATTGATAATTCTTTTTTGTGTTTATATATTCATCTGTACAAAAATCAGTTATTGCAGATATTTCTTCAGTAAAATTATCTCTGTCCAATCCTCCCGGATAATTTATATGGTATAAAAGAGTTCTGCCTTTACTAAATAATGCACCTGTACTTCCCTGATAATTTATTTTATCAATAGTCTGATGAACCAGTGTCATATCAATGTCCATGCCAAGCACTCCAAGAAACTCATTTCCAAGATATACCGGAACAACATATGAGATCATATAAATATTGATATTTTCATTAGAATACGGTTCAAGCCATGTAGGAGCACCTGTCTTTAAAGGCTCATAATACCATCCTACATGCTCAAAATCATTCTTATCATATTGAAGAATATCTGTCGGAGTTAAGCTTTTTAATTCTCCATCTGATGATTTTGACAGGAAAAACCCTGCTGTCCCACCATATAATTCCGGATCAGGTCTAAAATATATTGCCTGAACATTATCAATTATATATGCTATGCTTTTGGCTCTGCCTTTTAGTTCATCAAATATTCTCTGACGATAAGCTTCTCCTACTTTATATTTATTAACTGTAACATTTTCAATAAGATATTCCTGAAGCACATTAACAGATTTTTCTACATCATCAAAGTAGTTGTTAAGCTCCATTACTTTTTCTTCATTAAGAACTTCCATCGCCTGAGTAGAATGAACTTCTATAGCCGCAGCCAGATAATAAATACCAATTGATGCCAGTGCAAAAAAGACTAATAAAATAGTTCCGAGGAAGGCACCAATAAGTCTTGTACGGATTGACTTCATAGCATTACCCCCTCTTCACGTTATTTCCGCCAAGCTCTTTAACCAAGTATAAATATTGTATGGCTCTGTAATAATTTTTCTTTAATGTATCATTTAAATCTATCTCTGTAAGTCCAACTGAAACAGTTACCTCTCCAATATCTTCAACAGCCCTGCAAAACTGTCTGCATGCCTCATCAGCCTCATCTATGGAAGTTTCAAGAAGTACAACAAAGGAATTATTATTCCATCGGATAATCTGTCCCTGCTGTCCAAGAATTTCCTTCGCAGTTCTTGCAACAGAAAGTATAATTCTATCGTAACTTGTAAGTTTCTTTATTCTATCAAAATCATCTATACTAAACTCAGCTATGCATTTATATTGTGTTGTATTCAGATTACCATTTTCACCGTAAATTTTTATAAAATAGTCCCTGTTTGGAAGTCCTGTAAGATCGTCAATATTCTGCTTTTTAATAGTTCCAACCGAAAACTCCGTCTGTGAATTTTTAGATACAAAAAACAGGATTGCAATCAAAGAAACAACAATCAGAACTTCTGCAAAAAAGAAAACATAATTATATGTTACATGACCATAAGAAGTATCACTTCTAACTACAAGGTACCATCCAAGTTCTTCTATGTATTTTGTTACCACAAATCCATCCATTCCATAGGTGTCATATAGATAATCCTCTTCCATTTTGTCCGGAAGAGTTATACCTGAAACATACGATGTATGAACTGCTTCCAGTCGGCTACTCATCTGTACAAGACCATCTTCAGATACATAATCAGTTCTTACACCATAAACTTTTTCAAATCTTGCAAGAAGTTTTCTTATTTCTTCTGTCTCAAGACCGACCCCGGATACCCCCAGAAGATTTCCTTTATCATCTTCAACTCTTCCATCAACAAATATTGTAAGCCTGTCTCTGTTAACCTGGTCTGTAGATGATTCAAGTTCATAGTTTTTTCCATTCTGAAGAAAAATTGTATACCAGGTATCAAAAGAATCATTTTCAGGATCAATGGTCTTATTAAGTCCAACATAGCTATAATAATTCTTGCTAAAATCAGAAATAACGTAAACCGATGTAAACCCAAACTTTTTCTGAATAGAATTAAGATAATTGCGCATCTTAAGAACCATATCTTCCACATTATAATCAGACTCATTTTCAAGTAGAATCCTGAGAGTTGAATCCTGACTCATCATTCTTGAAACAGTAATTACCTCTGAAAGCTCTTCTCTTACAGAACTATCTATCATTTCCGCAATCAGAATATTATTAATCTGATCATCCTCATGATCAACTCCCACAAATACATATGCAATTGTAGATAACAGGACTGCAGCAAATATTAAAGCCGCTGCTATCCACTTGAATGAATATTTTCTCATTCATTTTCTCCATTATTTTTGAATATAAATAATTCCAAATGTACCTACTCCACAGTTTATAGAAATTGCTGCTGAAGCTCTTCTAAGCACTATATCCTCAAAACCGCCTTCAGTTTTTAGCGCATATTCAAGTCCCGCCAGTTCTCTCTCCTTTAGTCCGACATATCCTACAAATACCTTTGATGTATCAATCTTATTTTTGTTTTTAAGAATCTTTTGAATATAGGATTTTTTAGAGCTGTTAAGATTTCCAAATTTTGCACCGCCTATAGTAAGAACATCTCTTTTCATTACTATAACAGGATGAAACATTAACGCACGGGCAAGCCTTCCAACACCCTTACTGACTTTCCCGATATATATCATGTAATCAAGATTCTCTATAAGAAAAGATGTTTTAATCTTTGAGCGTAGCACCGACAAATACGAAAGAATTTCCGGCATGCTCTTTCCTTCTTTAACCATTTCATCTGCAGCCACAGCCATAAGCGCCACTCCGCCAGATATCTGGCCTGAATTGATGACCGTTACATTATTCATATTTTCTGCAGCTTTCTTGGCGCGATTATACGCCACACTTACACCCTTTGAACTACAAATATATATAAGATGCTTTGCATAACGAAGATTTTCTTCAAAAAACAGCTTAAATTCATTTTCCTCGGGTGCCATTGAATAAATAGAATTTTTTCTGCAATTTCTCTTTAGATAATCAAGTGCGCATTCCTGCGATAGTTCAAGTCCATCAAGAAAGCTTGCCTGTTCTGTATACACCCTGAAAGGAATAATTGGAATACCTCTTTTCTTGGAGGTTTCCTGTGAAAGGTCTGACATACTATCAGTTACTATCATGATTTCGCGTCCGCCGCGTTGACGTATATCTCTTTCTTTCAGGCTTTCAGCGTGAATGTGAATCTGTGAGTCTGAAATTTCAAAATTATCGTCTCTTCTACGCCTGTCTATCGTCTTTTTTGCCCATTCAATATTATATAGAATATCAAGTGATTCGATCGGCTTATACAATAAATGCACATGAGAATCTTCTGGCAGAACATATCCTACGTTGCACAAAACTAAGACATATATCTCGTCTAAGCTTTCATAATACTCCGTCTTTTTTTCGTAAAAGCTTGAATCAACTAAAAGACAGACTTTTTTATATGCATGAACAAGTTCTGAAAGCTCCTCTTTATTTTTTACCGCATATGCAGGAATACCTATCTTTTCCGAAAAGTTTCTAAATAAATCTTCATAAAAATCATTTAATCTGCCATAAAAATATTCATAGTCCTCATAAGCAAGACATATTTCTGCCTTATTATCAAAGGACATACAGGGAGCTGCATCTGTTACTCTCTGTGGTATACTTACGCATACAGTAGTTCCTTTTCCCCACTCACTTTCCATGCGAAAAAAACCGCCCATTTTTTCTACAAAACCGGTAACAAGAAATAGTCCAAGTCCAAGTCCACCCGGTCTGTACATTGCCGTTTTTCTGTCGTTTATCTGTTCAAGAAGACGTTCAAGAGCAGTTCTCTCCATTCCTATTCCTGTGTCATTGATTTCTATACATAAATTAAAATCTCCGGCATGTGAATATGTATATATCTTTACCTGAACACCACCATTTTTTGTAAATCGAAGTCCGTTATTAATCAGATGTCTCATAATCTTTAATATTTTGTCCCAATCGCCAACCATTGCTTTTGGAACCATTGGATCCAAGTCGATTATAAGATCAACATCATTTTCATCGTTAAATATATGACGTATATTTCTCAGCTGGCTCATTAGATCGAGCACTTCATAACCTTCTTCATGATTTTCTGATTTTCCTGATAACAAATCAGAAAAATCTTTCAAATCTGTAAGCTCTGTCTCAAATTCCAGACTCTTTGTATGAATAGCTGATAATTTTGAATTTATATCTTCAATACTCTGCCCTTTAGTAAGTGCATCACGAAATATTAAAAGGTCACCTTCAATATCTCTGGCATATTTTCCAAGTTCTTTTGCGATTACTCTGATCTGCTCTCTTGCATAATCTTCATTTGTTTCCATTTCAGCTTCTTCATGCAAACGAAGTTCTTGTTCTTTTTTTCTTTCTATGATAAATGTGCTTGCAACAAAGCCTGCAAGTAAAACCAAAAAGTATTGAAGAAACGCTTCTTCCAAAGTGATATTATAATTTTCTTTCCAATCACTTCCTTCTTTCACAATATTTAAAAGTACTGTAAAAAGATACGTAAATTCTGCACACCAGATGATTGCCTGAACCCTTGCGATATAAAAAATCAAAATAATAACTACCATGGACAATGGCAAAATTGTAAGGCTTGTCTGATGTATTCCATATATGAAATAGCAGATCATCATGAAAACTGCATACAAATAAACCCTGACTACAGTATTATATTTTTGAAGTAAATATATTGACCAGGAGTAAACAACAAGACCTATAATAATAGGTATTGTGCTTTTATCCCACCCTCTTATCAATATCTCTCCAAATAAAATACATGCAGTTACGGTAAATGATACCAGGATGAGCAAATGCGCACCCTCAGTCATTTTATTATTTCGATAGTTTTCGTTATTCATATATCTCCCCGATGATACACTACCTCATAAAAAACTGCCAAAAAACAAATTCTAAAAATGCCGGGATGTATATAAGCTAACCGTCTTACATAACCACCCCGGCATACACATTCAAAATAATATTTACATATTAATTTGCTGGTTTCTCATAATAGAATGAATTCTTTCTAATAAAACCAATGTCTTTATAATTTATAATCTGCTCTGTGCTTCCAATGAAAAGAATTCCACCTGGAGCAAGGGCATTATAATATTTACGGAAAATATCATCCTTAGCTTCCTCTGTAAAATAGATAAGAACATTTCTGCATACTATCAGATGATAATTACTAGGATAAGGATCCCTTAGAAGATCCGCCTGCTTAAATGTTACTCTGGATTTTATATCATTACTTACTTTCCACTTACCATCTTCTTCTTTAAGATATTTTGCTTTAAGATCTGCAGGAACAGCCTTAACTTCTTTGGCATCATAGCTTCCAATTTTTGCCTTGGCAATTGCTACAGCATCAAGGTCTGTTGCAAGAACATTTATCTGATTAAGAGGTACATGCTTTGAAAGCATCATAACAATAGTATATGGCTCATCACCTGTAGAACATGCAGCTGACCATATCTTAAGGTTCTTACCGAATTTGCTCATAAGTTCCGGAACCATATCTTTATCCATAAGATTCCACTGATCAATATTACGGAAAAACTCAGATACATTTATGGTTAAATAGGTTACAAATGTTTCATAAACAGACTTATCCTTCTTAAGAAGTTCAACAAATTTATCATAGCCATTGACTTCATATTTTCCAATAAGTGTATCGATTCTACGCTTCATCTGTTTCTCTTTATAAGAACTCAGATCAATCTTTGACATTGCATAAACTTCTTTTTTGAAATACTCGTAATCGTAAGCCATATATCCCTCCGTCAATTTCTGATTTTTATGATAGTTTTTTAGCCAAAATAATAAATTCATTTAATAAAATAACACTATAAAAGTTATCATTATTAATTGAAATCAAAATTATATTTTTATTATATATCGTGCCATATTTACACTTCAAGCGAATAAAAAAAAGGTTATCGAATATTTATAAACCGATAACCTTTTTTTTATAAACTAATTATTAAGCTGTAACCATTTCAGGTTTGTTACCTGTATAAAGCTGATAATAACGTTGTTTCTTTGCAATCAGCTCATCATGATTTCCCATCTCTACTATTCGTCCCTGTTCAAGAACAATGATACAATCAGAATTCTTTACTGTACTGAGTCTGTGAGCAATTACGAAGGTAGTTCTTCCATGCATCAGCTTATCCATACCTTCCTGAACAATTTTTTCAGTTCTGGTATCAATTGATGATGTAGCTTCATCAAGAATCAAAACAGGTGGATCTGCAATAGCTGCTCTGGCTATAGCAAGGAGCTGTCTCTGTCCCTGAGATAAATTAGCTCCATCTCCTGTGAGCATTGTATCGTATCCATCAGGAAGTCTTCTGATAAATCCGTCAGCATTTGCAAGCTTTGCAGCGGCTACGACTTCTTCATCTGTGGCATTCAGCTTACCATACATAATGTTTTCCTTAACTGTTCCTGTAAACAAATGTGTATCCTGCAAAACAACGCCAAGTGAAAGGCGAAGATCTTTTTTCTTAATCTTATTAATATTAATATTGTCGTATCTTATCTTACCATCCTGAATATCATAAAATCTGTTTATAAGATTTGTGATTGTTGTCTTACCTGCACCTGTAGAACCTACGAGAGCAATCTTCTGTCCGGGCTTTGCGTGAAGAACAATATCATGAAGTACCATCTTCTCATCGGTATAGCCAAAGTCTACTCCATTGAAGGTTACATCACCTTCCATTGGCTGATAGGTTGTTGTATTATCTGCCTTATGATAATGTTTCCATGCCCAGTGTCCTGTATGATGATCAGCTTCTACAATCTGTCCGTCTTTCATCTCGCTATTAACAAGCATAACATAGCCATCATCTGTCTCAGGCTGTTCATCAAGGAGCTTAAATATACGATCTGCACCTGCAAGAGCCATAATTATACTGTTAAACTGCATTGATACCTGGTTTATAGGCATACTGAAATTCTTATTAAATGTAAGGAAACTTGCAAGTCCACCAACTGTAAATCCTGCAACACTGTTAAGTGCAAGAGCACCACCAAATATAGCACATACAACATAACTTGTATTACCAAGCTGTGTATTTATAGGTCCGAGGATTCCTGAATAGGTATTTGCCTTAAAAGCACTTTGATAAAGTTCTTCGTTAAGTTCATCAAATTTCTTTACAGCTTCTTCCTCATGACAGAACACCTTAACTACCTTCTGTCCTGTAACCATTTCTTCAATATACCCATTTACTGCACCAAGGTTCTTTTGCTGTGCAATGAAGTTTTTACCTGATGCTGCTGTTGCCTTTGCTGAGCAGAACAGAATTACTCCTACCATAATAAGAGTAACAATAGTAAGAGGAATACTCAGCATTACCATTGATATAAAGATACTTACAATAGTAATTGCACTGTTTAAAAGCTGAGGAATACTCTGGCTTATCATCTGTCTGAGTGTGTCAATATCGTTAGTATAGATTGACATGATATCACCATGAGAATTTGTATCAAAATATTTAATAGGAAGACTTTCCATGTGAGTGAAAAGATCTTTTCTCATTCTCATAAGTGTACCCTGGCTGACATTTACCATTAGTCTGCTCTGAAGGAAAGAAGAAAAAGCTCCTATTCCATAAAATACTGCAACTCTGAAAATAGCATTTTTTAGTGGTCCATAGTCAGGATCAGCCACACCTATAAGTGGTGTTATATAACTGTCAATAAGAGTCTTGGTAAACAGTGTTCCCTGTACATTAGCCAGTACACTGATAAATATACAGGCAACTATTATTACCATATGAACTGCATAATATTTAAAAACATAGCCCATTATTCTTTTAAAAAGCTTCATGGGATTTTCTACCTTTGGTCTTGGCATTCCACGTCTTGGTCCATTACCGGGTCCCTTTATCTCTTTAACTTTTTCTGCCATTGGATTTGTCCTTTCTTATACTTTTTCATCAAAATCAGCATCTCCGCTGCTACCGGTCTGTGATTCATATACTTCTCTATAAATATCATTATTATTAAGAAGATTCTCATGTGTATCAAAACCATTTATCTGACCATTATCCATAACAATAATTCGATCACAGTTCTGTACACTTGAAATACGCTGAGCAATTATAAGCTTTGTTGTATCAGGAATTTCTTCTGCAAAAGCTTTTCTGATCTTGGCATCAGTTGCTGTATCTACCGCACTGGTACTATCATCAAGAATAAGTATCTTAGGCTTTTTAAGAAGAGCTCTTGCAATACAAAGACGCTGTTTCTGACCACCGGAAACATTATTACCTCCCTGTTCGATATAAGTGTCATATCCATCAGGCATTCTGTCTATAAATTCATCCGCACAGGCAAGCTGACAAGCCCTTTTACATTCTTCATCTGTAGCCTCTTTATCACCCCATCTTAAATTTTCAAGAATTGTACCGCTAAAAAGGACATTTTTTTGAAGTACAACAGAAACCTGATTACGAAGTACTTCCATATCATATTTTCTTACATCAATTCCGCCAACCTCTACAGAACCATCTGTTACGTCATATAATCTGCTTATAAGATTAACAAGTGAGGATTTTGCAGAACCTGTTCCACCTATAATACCTATCGTTTCACCAGATTTAATATCCAGATTTATATTTTTAAGAACCGGCTCTTTTGAATCTTTATTGTAAGCAAAATATGCATTATTAAATTTAATACTACCATCCTTAACTTCCATAACAGGATTTTCCGGATTACTAAGAGTACTCTTTTCTTCAATAACTTCAGCTATACGCTTTGCTGATGCCTGAGACATTGTGATCATTACAAAGATCATTGAAAGCATCATAAGACTCATCAGAATATTCATACAATAAGTAAGAAGACTCATCAGATTACCTGTAGTAAGAGTATCTGATACTATCATATGTGCACCCATCCAGCTGATAAGAAGGATACATGCATATACAGTTGCCATATTAATTGGCATCATATAACTCATTCTCTTTTCAGCCTTTACAAACATCATGTAAATATTCTCTGCTGCCTTTGCAAACTTTGTATTTTCATGTTCTTCACGAACATAACTTTTTACAACTCTGATTGCTGATACATTTTCCTGTACGCTTTCATTTAAAGCATCATACTTTTCAAATACCTGTTTAAAATATTTTGTTGTTGTTCCCATAAGAAGAACAATGATCAGTCCAAGGAAAATAACCGCGCAAAGATAAATTGTAGCAAGTCTTGGGCTGATAATAAAAGACATCACCATTGCTATTATCATTGATGCAGGAGCTCTCATAGCCATACGAAGCATCATCATATAAGCATTCTGGATATTTGTAACATCAGTAGTAAGACGTGTTACAAGACCTGATGTAGAAAACTTATCAATATTAGCAAATGAATACTTTTGAATATTGTCAAACATTGCTTTACGAAGATTTCTAGCAAATCCTGTAGATGCCTTTGAGCCAAAATATGCACCCAGGCACCCGCTTATAAGTCCCAGAATAGCAACCAGTATCATTACAATTCCCGTTTTAAGGATATATCCCATATCGCCTCCGTTAATACCGTAATCAACGATATTACCCATGAGCACAGGAATAATCATTTCACAAACAACTTCTCCGATCATACAAAACGGGGTAAGTATCGAAGGAAGCTTAAATTCTTTTAGCTGTGCTGCTAAAGTTTTTATCATTTCCAAAAACCTCCATAATCATTTTTGTTCTGCTTTAAAAATCCTTCATGTTGTCATAAACCTTATCAAGAAGCATTCTTAATTCTCTTACTTCATCTTCACTCATTCCCTTAATCAGCACATTATCCAGTTCCTTTCTGTGCTGCCTGTGCTTATTAAGAAAATCTTTTGCTTTATCTGTCATTGCAATATTTTTATATTTCCGGTTTTCCGCATCAACCTTAATTTCAATCATACTTTTTTCTTCCAGCCGCTTAAGAAGACCTATGGTTGTCGGATGTTTAATATGCATAGCTTCAGATAATTCCTTCTGTGTGATTTTATGATCCTGATTATGCTCTAAATACCATAAAATACCCATCTGTGAAAAAGTAATATCATGAATTTTAAGTTCATTGTTAAAATTTTGAGCAAACTTATCATTAATAATCTTAAATTTAAATCCAAGCGGTTCATTTTCTTTATCACGTTCTTTGCAATTCATCTGCACCTCCATTCCCCACTATTTATAAAGCAAAATTTTTTGCATAAAAAAAGCTACTTATCAAATACAATATGTAGCTTAGTACATATTATACATGATAAGTAGCTTGCTACATAAAGTCAAGACTACTTTTATGAATTCATATTTTTTTCACATTTTACCAAGAAACTTCTTTTCAAATTCCTCCACCGGTATCGGCATGCTGTAATAGTATCCTTGAATAACATCACATCCATATGAATTTACAAGGTCTTTCTGCTCTTCTGTTTCAATACCTTCAAATACAACATCAAAATCAATGTCATTTAACATGTGAATAAGAGATTTTACAACTGTTCTTCCTTTTTTGGTTTTAAGGCATACTCTTGCAAAAGTAATATCCATCTTAACTGTATCAGCAGGAAGATTGGCAACCTGATTTAAACTTGAATATCCAGAACCAAAATCATCTATACTCACTCTGAATCCAAATTCCCTGAGTTCATTTGTACTTGTAATAATTGCATTGCTATTTGTGATAAACATATTCTCAAGAATTTCAAATTCAATATATTCCGGTGGCACCTTATATTTTCTGGAGAGTTCAATCATCCTGTCAGAAAAATCGGATTTAATATATTCCTGCCTTGATATATTAACAGATATAACAAAAAGCTCTCTACCTTCACTCTTCCATTTCTTCTGAAGCGCAAATACTTTTTCAACCATTATTCTGTCAAGCATTCCTATTATACCTATCTGCTCAAGAGCCGGTATAAATTCAGCCGGAGGAACAATTCTTCCGCCTTCATCTATAATTCTTACAAGTGCTTCTGCTCCGGTAAGAGATGACTTTTTTGAAGAAATCTTTGGCTGAAGATAAACAAGTATTCGATCATCAGAAACTGCTTTTCTAAAAAGATTAGATGCTCCCATTACACTTTCTTTGATTATGTAATCCTTGGGATCATATACCTGGCAGCTGATATCATATCTGCCCTTCATCTTGCTTTTGGACATCTTTGATTTATCAAAAGCCTGTCTCATATTTTCATTTGAGTTCTCCAGAAAATATACCCCTGTATATACATGAATGTAGATATCTGGATATCTGGAATTCATTATTTCTTCAAATTTGATATTATAATTTTCTATGCGCGCAACTTCATCTTCTCTTGAAATCCCATCAATTCTTGCAAGCATGGTAAACTGCTCCGAATCTATTCTGCATGCATATACTGTATGCGGATTATCCGTGAAGAAAAATTTTGCCATCTCTGATATAAATAAATTCCCGGTTTCAACACTGTAAAACTTATTTATATATTTAAAATTACTTACATCATTAGTGACTATGGCATAAGACCCCTCATTCTCTGCCACATACTTTGTTGTAAGTTCAATAAAATCTTTAAAGTCATATAGTCCGGTCAATGGATCTCTAGACATATATGCACCCTCCGATACATCATATTTCCCCACAAAAAAACCCCATAATATTTCAAATCACTTTTTTACAAATGTACGAACATTAATACCATTTACTTCAATATGATCATCAACTGCAATTACTATACATTGTCTTCCATCAATGTATTTAGTCTCAACAAGGTCTGCTCTGTCAGGCTTAACCTTTATAACAACATCAGGTGTTGCAATGTCAAACTTGCTTGTTGCTACATTACTGGCAAGAAGCGGATAATCCTCTTCTCCTGCGTAAGTCTCATAATTTTTATTGAAATAATCCATTTTTTCTTCAGAAACACCACTATCCTGCAATAAATTTCTAAGCTCATTTTTGCCAAGTTCAAGTGGCTCATCATCACCCTCATGATTATCAATCATTTCCTTAAGATTCTCATGAATATTTCTCATAATATCGTAATCTGCATCATCGCCAATCGTATCGCTTACTACATTATTAAAGAAATTTTTCTGATCAGGTGCTGATGTAGGTGCTATGCCTCCAAACATAGCCTGTATAAACTCAGGCTGAATGTCATCAGGTTTTTTACTGAAATACAGCATATTATGAATGTCAGCATTTCTTTCAATAAATGCCGGAAAAAGAAATCCCTTGGCCGGTCCTTCTACTACCCAGTCACGGAATCTGTCTTCAATCACATTTTTGGATTCATTATATCCAAGTGCAGCTTTTGAAAGCTTAACAGGACATATACTGCATAAAATATAATCATAAATATTTTCTGATGCATCATCCATTTCAATTCCATCTGCTGTTATTCCAGGAATATCATAAACTGCATGCACAAGAATAATATAATAGTTTTCACCGTTAATATAATTACCAATTATCTTATCGTAGAATTCCTCAATAAGCTCATCATCTTCAAGATGTGAATCACGAAGCCTGAGCAAAAATTCCTGTGTGCCACCTTCGGCCTCCTGATCAATTGGGAACTCCAGATCAATTAGATTTTTTCCAAATGTCCCCATTAAAGTATGCTGGAATATATCCAGATACTTGAACATTTCCTCCTCCGGAATAGACATAAACGCCTGTTTAGAAACCAGGCGTTTATTTTTCTCATGATCAACATAACATCCGCAGATTTTATCTATCGTACATCTGTCAGGTGTAAATTGTTTTTTTATTTCTAATACTTCTGCTTTATTCATTTCCCTTTACCAAAACTTTTAGTCTTTCTTTTCGACTTCTTTCCTTTCTGAAAACTTTTTACACATATCAACTGCAAACTCAATAGGATACAGCTGTACCATAACTGAATCAATAAGATCACCTATGGTCATTCTGAACGAGATTTTTACAAACTTCTCATATGGAGTCTCAAACATTTTCTCAAATAGTTTAACACTTTCAACGTCAATCTGATTAACAACAGGCGTACTGATATCAGTTCCAACGCCAAGCATAGAAGACAGAGATGTCGCACTGGTTCCCATCATCTGATTCATTGCCTCTGATGCCGCAGACAAATGAAGTTCTGATATCTCTCCAGATGTATTTGTTCCATCGCCGCCCATCATCAAATCGGTCATAACCATAACATCATGGTCCTTTAAAATGAGAACATTATTTCCTTCAAGGCCCTTAACATAATGAATTTGAACAAAAATACAAGTGTTGTGATAGTCATCAAGCGTTGCACTTCTGTTTACAACCTGAACATTTGGTGTCGTGATGTCAACCTTCTTATTAACCATCATACTGAGTGTAGTTGCTGAATTGCCCATACTGATATTGGCAATCTCACCTATTATATCTATCTGTTCTGTAGTTAAAAAATTATCCACTTTTATTCCTCCAGATTCCGCAGGGCAATTTCCCGCTCATATAATTCTATTTTAATTGTTATACATCTTAAGTTCAAGTTTTTAATAATTGGTATATATACCTGAAAGCCTTATAAATAAAGGTTCCTGTATTTTTATCATAATTTTATTTTTGATTTACATTTAGAAATTATCGTTTTAGCACTCTTTGATGATTATTTTTCTTGATTAAATTTGAATTTTTGTAATTGTTATTGTTATTTGTTGATTTTTTATGTTCATTTTGTGACTGTTTTTGATTATTTATGATTGACCATGCTCATTATTAATGCTACTATTTATATGTAGACAGTTTTATGAAAGGACCGTTTGATATGTTAACTGAAGAACGACGAAAGCAGATTGTTAGCATCGTAAATGAAAAAAAAGCAGTTACAGTTGCTGAACTGACTGAGCTTTTGGATTCATCAGAAGCAACTATCAGAAGAGACCTTAATGCACTTAGTAAGGCTTCTCTGATCAACAAGGTTTTTGGCGGTGCAACATCTTTAGATTCAAGCAATATTAAAACAACTGAAGAATCCATGCAGGAAAAGGCAAGAATAAACATAGAAGAAAAAGATTCGATCAGCAAATACGCAGCAACGCTCATAAACGATCAGGACTTTGTATTTATTGATTCAGGTACTACTACTCTCAAGCTTATTGACTATATTACAAATACAAATGCCAAGTATATTACAAACGGTATAAGACATGCCAAAAAGCTTATAGATAAAGGATGTGAAACTTCAATTCTTGGAGGTCGTATCAAAACTCCAACAGAAGCAATTATAGGCCCTGATTGTGTAGAAAGCATTTCAAAGTACCATTTTACAAAAGCATTTATGGGTACAAACGGCATAGCTATTGATGCAGGATGTACTACTCCGGATGTAGACGAAGCTTTAGTAAAATCAGTTGCGATTAAGCAGGCTTACATTACTTATATTCTTGCTGATCACACTAAATTTGGCCAGGTAAATGCTGTAACCTTTGCTGATATTTCAAAATGCTGCATCATTACAGATAAAGAACCTGCTAAGAGATACCTTGAAAAATCAATCGTAAAAGTAGTTTCAAATAACTTTTAATATATTTATTTTATAGGAGGTCAGTAATGATATATACAGTAACATTTAATCCGGCCATCGACTATGTAATCCATATGGATAGTCCACTCGATCCCGGAATGACCAACAGATCAACAAGTGAAGAATACTATGTTGGCGGAAAAGGCATCAATGTTTCTACTATATTAAAAAATCTTGGCCTTGATAATACTGCTCTTGGTTTCGTTGCAGGCTTTACCGGAGATGAAATAATTAGAGGTTTAAATGAAAAAGGTATCAAGGCTGACTTTATTAAATTAAAAGAAGGTATTACCAGGGTAAATGTAAAGATTAAATCTGAAGAAGAAACAGAAATCAATTCTCAGGGGCCAAAGATTGACAGCGAATCACTAAACAGCCTCTATGAAAAACTTGATCTTCTTACTGAAGGCGACATCCTGATACTTGCAGGAAGTATTCCATCTTCTCTTCCAAGCGATGTTTATGAAACAATTCTTGGAAGACTTGAAAACAAAAAAGTTCTTTTTGTTGTAGATGCCACCAAGGATCTTTTAAGAAATGTATTAAAATATCATCCATTCCTCATAAAGCCAAATAATCATGAGCTTGGGGAAATGTTTGATACTGTTTTAAAAACTGATGAAGAAATTGAAGAACATGCAAAAAAGCTTCAGGAAATCGGAGCAAGAAATGTTCTCATATCTATGGCTGGTGCAGGTTCAATGCTTATAACTGAAAATGGTGAAAAGTTCAGAATAGGTGTACCAAAGGGAACAGTAAAAAATTCTGTTGGAGCCGGTGATTCTATGGTAGCCGGATTTGTAGCAGGTTACTTAAAGACAGGCAGTTATGAATCAGCATTAAAAATGGGAACTGCTGCAGGAAGTGCCACTGCTTTTTCAGATGATCTTGCAACAGGCGAAGCTATTATGGAGCTATATGAAAAGCTTTGATCTATAGCAAAATTTATTTTGAACATTATGTATCTATAGATGCATATATAGATACATTTTGGATATAAAAATTATATGTATATGGGTTAGTATCAGTTTAACTGATACGGAAATGGAGAAGATATGAAAATCAGAGACTTACTAAAGGCTGATGGAATTAAACTTGGTGTTTCAGTTCCAAACAGGGATGCAGCCATTGATGAGCTTGTTGCTCTTCAAAATAAATGCGGAAATATTTCCGATGCTGCAGCCTACAAGGAAGCAATTTTAGCAAGAGAGGCTAAGGGGTCAACAGCTGTTGGAATGGGAATTGCTGTTCCACACGCAAAGTCCTCTTCTGTTGTTAAAGCCGGTCTGTCTGCTATGACAGTACCTGGAGGCGTTGATTATAAGGCACTTGATAACGCACCATCAAAACTGTTCTTTATGATTGCAGCTCCAGACACAGCAGCAGATACTCATCTGGAAGTTTTATCCAAACTTATGACTCTTCTTATGGATCAGAAATTTGCATCTGACCTTATTGCCGCAAAGAGTCCCGACGAATTTCTTAATATTATAGATGCAAAGGAAGCAGAAAAAGATGCCGCTTCAAAACCTGTAGAGGCTGCTGCTTCTGCTCCAAAATCTTCTTCCTACAGATTTGTAGGTATTACAGCATGCCCTACCGGTATTGCTCACACATATATGGCAGCCGAATCCCTTGAGCAAAAGGCTCAGGAAAGAGGCATTTCCATGAAGGTTGAGACAAACGGATCAGGCGGAGCCAAAAATGTTCTTACAGATAAAGAAATTGCAGATGCTGAGGTAGTAATCGTAGCTGCTGATAAGAACGTTGAAATGTCACGTTTTGATGGAAAGAAGGTAATAATGGCGTCTACTGCTGATGCAATTCATAAAGCATCTGACCTTCTTGACAAAGCTGTATCCGGAAATGTATCCGTTTATCATCATTCCGGCGGTTCTTCCAAGAAAGAAAGCTTTGACGGAAATGAAACAATGGGCCGTAAATTCTATAAGCACCTTATGAATGGTGTTTCACATATGCTCCCATTCGTTGTTGGCGGCGGTATTTTAGTTGCTATAGCATTCCTTATAGATACAATTTGTGGCTATGGTACAACCGGTGGTGGAAACTTTGGTACAATGACTCCACTTTCAGCATTCTTTAAATATGTTGGCGGTCTTGCAATGGGTCTTATGGTTCCAGTACTTGCCGGATTTATTGCTGAGTCAATTGCTGACAGACCTGGTCTTGCAGTCGGTTTTACCGGAGGTCTTCTTGCTGCAAATGGTAACGCAGCAATAACTTCATATATTTGGGGTGCAGATAATGTTCTTGCAGATAACCTTTCAGGCTTCCAGAAATTCATTGGTGGTTTTGCATTCCAGACAGGTGGAAGTACTGTTTCCGGTTTCCTTGGTGGTATAGCTGCAGGTTTCCTTGCAGGTGCAATTGTACTCTGGCTTAAGAAAATCACTTCAGGCTTCCCAAAATCACTCGAAGGAATCAAGCCAATACTTATCTATCCACTTTGCGGTATCTTCATTATTGGTGTTCTTATGTGCTTCATACTGAACCCGATTATTGCTCTTATCAATACAGGACTTAGCACAATGCTTACAGCTCTTTCAGATGCCGGACTTATTGCTCTCCTTGGTCTTATCCTTGGTGGTATGATGGCAATTGATATGGGTGGTCCAATAAACAAGGCTGCTTATGTATTCGGTACAGGTATGCTCGGAACAGCTGCTGACCTTATGGCTGGTGGAGCATCTGCTTCAGATCCAGCAGTAAAGGCTTGCTACATCGCAATGGCAGCAATCATGGTTGGTGGTATGGTTCCTCCAGTTGGTATTGCAATTGCATGTAAGGTTTTCCCTAAGAAGTTTACAAAGGCTGAACAGGAAACATGGATTTCTAACGTAGTTATGGGTTGTTCATTCATTACAGAAGGTGCTATCCCATTTGCTGCAGCAGATCCTGCACACGTTATCCCTTGCACATTCGTTGGTTCAGCAGTAGCTGGTCTTCTTTCAGCACTCTTTGGATGTACACTTATGGCTCCTCACGGTGGAATATTCGTATTCGCAACAGTAGGTAATCCATTACTTTACATCGTAGCATGGCTAATTGGTTCAATCATTACAGCTGTAATGCTTGGTTTCTTGAAAAAAGACGCCGAATAAGCTTTTAATAAAAATAGTTTTATATATGAAAGGAATTAATTATGGTATCTCAGAAAGTAACAGTAACTAATGAACAGGGAATGCACATGCGTCCAGCAAGCGTTATGAGTCAGAAAATGACAACTTTTACAAGTGATGTAAAAATTGTATTTAACGGAAATACATACGATTGTAAAAGTGTAATGATGCTTATGTCTGCCTGCATTAAATGCGGTGCTGAAATAGAAATTCAGTGTGACGGACCAGATGAAGCTGAAGCACTTAAGGCTGCTGTAGAAATGGTAGAAAGTGGTTTAGGTGACTAAATTCTCCTTCTAAAATAATAATAAAGAATTAAAGCTTTAATAATATTGGAGGATTTCTATGTATAAAGGAATAGCCGCATCTCGCGGAATCGGAATTGGAAGCATTGTTCTGATTGTAGAACATGAACTCAAATATGATAATAAAAAAATTGAAGATACTGCAGCTGAAAAGCAAAGATTTGAAGCTGCTATCGAAAAATTCAAAACTGAAACCAAGGAAATGGCTGACGATATACGTAAGAGAATCGGTCCAAAGGAAGCTGAAATTCTAGAGGGACATCTTTTCATGATTTCAGATCCGACAATGTCAGGTGAAATGTCTAAAATGATTGATGCCGGACAATGTGCAGAAAGCGCTGTTGAAGCCGTTTGTGATATGTTCTATGGTATGTTTTCCAAAATGGATGATGAAATGATGAGACAAAGAGCTTCTGATATTGCTGATATAAAGGTCAGTCTTCTCAAAATTCTGCTTGGAATTGAAGATATAGATATCAGCAAAGTTCCAAAGGGAACTGTACTGGTTGCCAAGGATCTCACTCCTTCCATGACTTCTCAGATAGTTAAGGAAAATGTGGCTGGAATCATTACAGAAATAGGCGGTAAGACATCTCACTCTGCTATCCTTGCAAGAGCACTGGAAATACCTGCAGTACTAAGTGTTCCTAATATAACTGAACTGGTAAAGGACAAAGACAGCGCAATTATAGATGGTACAGAAGGTGATGTATATATTAATCCTGACGGCGACATTCTTTCGCAGTATGTGATAAAACGAGAAGAATTCATTCGTAAACAGGCAGAGCTTGATAAGTTTAAAGGTAAAGAAACTGTCACAGCAGATGGCACAAAGGTTGAACTCTTCTGTAATATAGGAACTCCTAAGGATGCCAAAAAAGCTGTTGAATGCGATGGCGAAGGAATTGGTCTTTTCCGTTCAGAATTTCTGTTTATGGACAACAATCATCTTCCAACTGAGGAAGAACAGTTTGCTGCATACAAGGAAGCTGTTGAAACCATGAATGGCAAAGATGTAATTATCAGGACACTGGACATTGGCGGCGATAAAGACATCCCTTATCTCGAAATGAAAAAGGAAGATAATCCGTTTCTTGGTTACAGAGCTGTAAGATACTGTCTTGGAAACAAAGATAAATACACTATCCAGCTTCGTGCAATTATGAGAGCCAGTGCTTTTGGTAAGGTAAAAATAATGGTTCCGCTTGTAACCTGTGTTGATGAAATCAGAAGTGTCAAAGCAATGGTCGAGGAAATAAAGAAAGATTTTGATTCTAATAATATCGACTACGACAAAAACATTGAAGTTGGGTGCATGATAGAAACACCTTCTGCTTCTCTCATTGCAGATATGCTTGCAGAAGAAAGTGATTTCTTCTCAATCGGAACAAATGACCTTACACAGTATACAATGAGTGTAGACCGTGGAAATGCTGATGTAGCTTATCTATATTCAACTTTCCAGCCATCAGTTCTCAGGTCTATAAAGCACATAATTGAGTGTGGTGTAAAAGCAGGAATACCTGTTGGTATGTGTGGAGAAGCTGCTGCTGATCCTCTGATGATTCCACTTTTAATATCCTTTGGTCTTACTGAATATAGTGTGAATCCGGTTCTTGTATTAACAGCAAGATGCATTATATCAAAATGGAGTAAAGCTGAAGCAGACGAACTCGCTGCAAAGGTACTCTCACTTAAGACAGAATCAGAAATTGTAGCTGCATTAAAGGCTGCTGCAAAAGACTAATTTACAAATTATAAACAGGCACACGCATATAAAATGTGTGTCTGTAATCAAAGAAAGAGGTGTGACATCTTTGCCACACCTCTTTTATATTTTTATACGGTTGTTAACATTTCTGAGTTGTTTTGAGATTTATTCTCTTGATTAGAAATATAAGCAGTAGAGTTTTTAAGAATTCTTTTTCTCATTTCTTCAGGATGATTATAAACCTGATCCATAATACGATCTAAAACTTTCATGCACTCTTCCATGATTTATACGCTCCTTTTTCAAAAAACACCTGTTTCAAGTAGCATAGTAAATATAAATCATCCATCTTCCTAATTCAATTAAGAAAGCATTAAATGTTTCTTAATATAACATATTGATTATAAACCGTTTTGATAACTGTCAAGAAATTCATTCATCTTATTAAAAGGATTATTTATCATCTGAATTTCATTATTAAATTCAATAAGCTGATCCCTGTTTTCCTTATAATCAATCCATTCCGGAACACCTTCTCCATTTGGATCACCTGTTTTAGCAAAATTAATCCAGTAGGTTACCATTATATCCGAAAGCTCCTTATCAGACTCATCAAATGCAAGCTGACTTGTATCAATATTTCCATAAGCATAAGGCATCTCACCTGCATGTTTATTAGATAATCCACTGTTTTCTTTAGAGAAATAATAAAGATAAACTGGTTTTTCCTGATCTGCCATATAATCTGACCAGGTATGGTGACTATATTCAAACCAGGCTGCGCTTAAGATACTGTTAAATGCTGCCTTCGCATCAGCATTAGTCTTTGGTTTATACAAGTCTATAGCTTCATCAGTATAATCTCCAAGAACTGTCTGCAATCTTTCGCTTAGATTATCAGGAGTTATTTTTCCTACAAAATAATTAAATACTTCTGCTTCATTGGCATTATAGCCATTTAATAAAGCTTCTTCATGATTATTGCCCTTTTCATATGTAAGATAAGGCTGTTCTGTAATTGCATATCCATCAACAGTCATTGCACTGTTAGAGTATGATGTATTTAACAGTTCCTCCGCGCTAAGATTTCTTAACTCAGTAACATCTGATACTCCAAATTCAAACATTATATCTTTGCCCATCGATAATGCGTCTGTGAGGTCCCTGAAGGTATGATATGGTTTCTTTGCAGTAATTCCACTACTTTCTGCAATTGCACGCCTAAATAGCCCTTCTGTAAGCGGAGAAACACATAATGCATTAACACTTGATGAGCCTGCTGATTCACCTGCTATAGTAATATTATTAGGGTCACCTCCAAAAGCACTTATATTTTCCTTTACCCATTTTAATGCCTGAATCTGATCAAGTAGCCCATAATTACCAGTTGTTCCATTTGCAGATTCTGCTGCAAGTCCCTCTTCTGCCATATATCCAAATATGTTTAACCTGTATGCAAAATTTACAAAAATTACTCCTTCTTTGGCAAAGGTCTCCCCATTGTAATCTCCGTATGAACTCTGTCCTGTCATAAGTGAACCACCATGTACAAAAAAAACAACAGGAAGCCCTGAAACATCTCCAGCTGGTTTCCAAACGTTAAGATAAAGACTGTCTTCACTCATTTCCTCAATATAATTATCATCAAAGCCAAAATTTAGTCTTTTATATATAACAAGATCTACCAGAGAATTATAAATAGTTCCACTTCTTGACTGCATAGACATAGGGCCAAATTCATCACATTTAAGAACTCCGTCCCAACTCTCTGCAGGCTGAGTTTCTTTCCATCTTAGCTCTCCAACAGGAGGCTTGGCATATGGTATTCCTGCATATACCTCAACTGTCTGATCCTCGTTATATACACCTGAAATATCACCCTCTGAGACACTTATCACTCCTGTTTCAACAGGATTTTTTACGCTTACTGCCGGTACTCTCTTTACCGGAGGCTGCGAAATCATTGTAAATATTACAAGAAATACTATAAGTCCAATCCATGGACAAATCTTTAATATGCCTGTTAATTTAGCAAATTTCCCACCCTTAGATATAAAACCTGCAAAGAAAATTACAAACAAAAAGGCCCCTAGCAGCCATCCGATTTGACTACATTTAGAAAGCCAGAGAATAACAAAATAAAAAAACATAATAACAATAAACATAATCATATCTGATCCCCACCAAGAGCCTTTTTGCTCTACATATTCAATTTTTTAATTTACAAATTACTGTATCATAAACATTTATATAATATAGATTATTGATTTTTAGATGAAAATCAATAATCTATATGTTTCTGAAATAGATAAAGTTTAATCAAAATGGAAGAAATTAATCTTTTCATCAAGCTGTTTAGCCAGATTTTTAAGTTCATGTGCTGAATTACTAATTACATCAAATGTAGCATTCAGTTCTTCCATGGATGCATTTGTTTCTTCGGTTGATGCAGCGTTCTCTTCAGAAATAGCTGACAGATCCTGAATAATATCAATAAGGCTATTCTTTGATCCATTAAGTGTATTGATTCTTTCTGAAATGCTGGCAGAACTTGTAGCAACATTGTCCACATCTACAACCATTGTATCCATATCTGTTCTGGTTGAATCAAGCTGTCTGTTCTGTTCTTCAATTCCCTTATTGAGTTCATCAAGAGTATCAACACTCTTCTGAGATTCAACTACAAGATTTTCTACTATCTTGTTAATCTTAACTGCCGCAACTCTACTCTGTTCAGCAAGCTGTCCAATTTCTGTGGCAACAACTGCAAATCCTTTACCCGCATCACCTGCACGTGCAGCCTCAATAGATGCATTTAGTGAAAGAAGATTTGTCTGACTTGAAATAGATGTAATAATATCTGATGCTTCAGAAATATCCTGTACAGCTTCATTTGTTGATTTAATCTGCTCATCAATTTCTCTCATCTGATCTATTACTGTTGCATTCTGATCAAGTACCTGATTAAGAGCCTGCATAGCATTATTACATGCTGCCTTCATATTATTAGTATATTCAGTAAGCTCTTCTATATTATCAGAAATACTGTCAATGTCAAAGCCAATGTCATTTGTATTTCCAGCAGATGACTGGATACTCTCAGCCTGGCTTACTGCACCTCTACTGATTTCATCAACTGCAATTGTAACCTGACCGGATGCCTGTGATGCCTGCTCTGAAGAACTGGAGAGCTCATCCCCTGACTTAGTAACGTCATTAGAAAGACCTTTTGTAACTCGTATTACATCACACAATTCATCATCAAGATTTTTTGTACTCTGTGCTATTGTACCAAGTTCATCCTTTCTTGCAAGCGCTGACGGATCAATATGAATTGAAAGCTTTCCTTCAGAAAGAGTCTTAAGTGAATCAACAATATTTGTCATTACTTTTGTTGTTGATAATGAAATACTGATTCCTATTCCAAGAACAATTGCAACAAATATAATCGCAATTACTACCATTATAATAATTGCTTTATTAACTGCTGACGTAAGTACATTTGCTTTCCTGTTTGCAGCAATCATACCAGCTATACTGCCATCATCATTATACATTGGCGTATAATATGCAAAATATCTTTCACCATTGATAATAACATTATCATCCAGATATTCTTCTTTTTGCTGATAAACAGTCTGTGCAACAATATCATCTACTTTTGTCCCTTCAGCACCTGACAGAGTTGATACCATTCTGGTAGTTTCATAACAAATAGTATAATCCAGCTCTGTTTTTGCTTTTAAATCTTTGCTAAGAGTTAATATCTGATCTCCTACAATTATCTCACCTTTTCCAAGCTCACCACTTTCTGAAATGAACCAGTCTCCTTCCCACTCATATGTAAACTGACTGGCTATATGCTCTGAAGCAGTTTGGAGCTGAGCTTCAAACATTACAGTGTAAGCATTTGACACTTCAATTGCTCCAACAATTACAAGCAGAATACTTACAATTACAAGTGCACCTAGAAAAATACTCATCAAATGAACTATCAGTTTTTGATTCCTTCTCATAAGAAAATGACCCTCCAATCGGAAAACTTATCACTTTAATGCGCTTGTATCAAATAATTTAAGCCTCTCCTCAAACAGTTTTCAACACCCCTCAAATGCTAGATAACCGTCGTTTATTCAGTTTAAAATATAATTCGCAGTAAAGTGTATATACATATATATTTTAGCGCTATTTTGTCATTTTGTGTTTAAAATAAAATTGATTTTATATAAATTATAGATTTTTTTTATATTTAATATAGAAAAAACAAACACACAAAAAACATAATGCTCAAAACCATGATAAAGCACGTATTTCTGTTTATTAACCTCAAAATGATTTATAATATAAATATCAAAACAATGGAGGTTTTTTATGAGATTAAAGAAAATCGATGAAAATCTAACTGTCTGCAAAATAAATAACTCTTCTGCTATTGATTTAAATATGGATTTCTATTCATTAACAAAAACAGCAGATGAAATATCACTTGTATGTAAAACTGAAAATGCTCCTACAGAGACCATAAAACGTGAGGACGGCTGGAAAGGCTTTAAGATTCAGGGTGAGCTCGACTTTAGTCTTATTGGGATACTTTCTCCAATTGCAAAGCTCCTTGCTGATAACAGCATTGGAATCTTTGTAGTGTCCACCTACAATACAGACTACATTCTTGTAAAAAAAGAAAAATACGAACAGGCACTCTCTCTTTTGGAAAATGCAGGTTACCGCATATCATAACCATTTTTGAATATAAAAATACCTGTTTCAATTAAGAACTATGTATATTCAGTTTATAATAAATAGGTGACTTTAATAATTTTTGTATGTGTTTATTATTATATAATCAGAGAGAAACCCTTTTGAGGCGTGCATACTAAATAAAAAAGACAATTAACAGTTTTCCTGTTAATTGTCTTTTTTATTTAGTACGCTTACGCCAAAATCGGAGCGAAAGCGTGTTTCGAACGATTATATAATTATAAACACATATTAAATGTGTAAAAAGTCACCGTACCAATAATTATACAATACCCTGAGCTTTCATAGCTTCTGCAACTTTCAAGAAGCCTGCAATGTTAGCGCCTGCAACATAGTCGCCTTCCTTACCATACTTCTTAGCAGCTTCTGAAATGCTCTTATAAATGTTAGCCATGATTCCCTGAAGCTTTCCGTCAACTTCTTCGAATGTCCATGAAAGTCTCTCACTGTTCTGGCTCATCTCAAGAGCTGATGTAGCAACACCACCTGCATTTGAAGCCTTACCGCAGATAAACTGAACTCCATTTGCCTGGAAGTACTGTGTAGCTTCAATTGTTGTAGGCATGTTAGCACCTTCGCAAACTGCATATACACCATTAGCAACAAGTGCCTTAGCATCGTCAAGATCAAGTTCGTTCTGAGTAGCACATGGAAGAGCGATATCACACTTGATGTTCCATACACCGTGCTCACCATTCTTCTTTTCATGATATTCAGCACTCTTTCTTGCTGCAGCATATTCTGTAAGACGTGCTCTCTTAACTTCCTTAACTTCCTTAAGAAGTTCTACATCGATTCCTTCTGGATCATAAATCCAACCTGTTGAATCTGAGCATGATACAACTTTTGCACCAAGCTGCTGAGCCTTCTGAATTGCATAGATAGCAACATTACCAGCACCTGAAACAACTACTGTCTTGCCTTCCATGCTCTGGCCGTGATCCTTAAGAAGTTCATTTGTAATATATACAAGACCATATCCTGTAGCTTCTGTACGAGCAAGTGATCCACCATATGTAAGACCCTTACCTGTAAGAACACCTTCATACATGTCTTTAATTCTCTTATACTGTCCATACATATATCCGATTTCACGTCCACCAACACCGATATCACCAGCAGGAACGTCTGTATCAGCTCCGATATGTCTGTAAAGCTCTGTCATAAAGCTCTGGCAGAATGCCATAACTTCTCTGTCTGACTTACCCTTAGGATCGAAGTCAGAACCACCTTTACCACCACCGATAGGAAGGCTTGTAAGAGAGTTTTTAAAGATCTGCTCAAATCCAAGGAACTTAATGATACCGAGATTTACTGATGGATGGAAACGAAGTCCTCCCTTGTATGGTCCAATTGCTGAATTAAACTGAATACGGAAACCATTATTAACCTGTACCTGTCCTTTATCATCAACCCATGGTACTCTGAAAAGGATCTGTCTCTCTGGAGTAACAAGTCTCTCAAGAAGAGCTTCCTTTCTATATTCTTCTTCATTTGCCTCAATAACAACTCTGAGTGACTCAAGTACTTCTTTTACTGCCTGGTGAAATTCAGGCTGTGCAGGGTTTTTCTCTACTACATAATCGTAGATCTCATCAACATATGACATTTCTTATGTCCTCCTTATTTTTGCTTTTTGGTACAAAAAAAGAGCGTAAAAGACTAATGGTCTTTACGCCCCATTGCGCGAACACCTATGTTCCAAGAAGAAATTATATACTACGTCACATTAAAGTGCAAGAGTAAATTTTTATTTTTCACAAAAAAATCACTCCATCACAATTGAAGTGTGGAGTGATTTGAAAAAGCTTGTTCAATTATTATTTAATTGTCACCAGACATAAGAAATTCACGTTTAATATAACCAGTCTCACCATTATATTTTACCTTAGCCCAGCCATTTGCATACTGCTCTATTACATCTACAATATCATACTTATAAATTGTTGTAAGTGCTTCAGAATCTGTGCTCTGTGATTTACGGAGTTTAATAGCATCAGAGACCTGCATTTTACCAGTAGCAGTACCATCTACAGTTGTCTCAGATTCTTCTGTTGTTTCTTCCTCTATTGTCTCTTCAGTAGTTTCTTCTGTTGTTTCTTCTTCTGTTGTTTCCTCTTCTGCTGTCTCTTCAGTAGTTTCTTCTGTTGTCTCTTCAGTAGCTTCTTCTGTTGTCTCAACCTCAGTTGTTTCCTCAGACACTACTTCAAAGAACTCTGTTTTAACATAGGCATAATCGCCATTATATTCAATCTTACTCCATCCATTAGGAAGTGCTTCAACCTGTGTGAATTCCTGCCCAGCTTCTGTTTTTCCAAGCTTATCAGCAGTTTCACTGTCAGAAGATCTGATATTAACAACATCTATAGCTCTGATAATTGTAGTTGT
Source organism: Butyrivibrio sp. (assembly GCA_024688095.1). Taxonomy (GTDB): domain Bacteria; phylum Bacillota; class Clostridia; order Lachnospirales; family Lachnospiraceae; genus Butyrivibrio. Next base: position 14,365 of record JAILEJ010000151.1, on the reverse strand, counting down.
TACTGTTTGAACAGATGCTTCTTCAGTAGCAGCATCTTCTGCTGAAGCTTCTTCTGTAGATGCATCCGTAGCTGCTTCATCAGAGGCTCCACTTGAAGCTTCATTTGCAGCAAGTGCCTCGCCAACTTCTACTGTAATATTACCAGATAGAGCATCAAGGAAAGCTGAAAGATTTTCATCTCCAGAAACCATCTCATTATACTGAGCAGCAACACTGTTATTTAAATCAACCACATCATCCTGTAATGAAATAGCACTAATATAATTTGCAATATCATCTTCAACGACATCACCATTAATATAAAGGCTTCCATCATCATTAGTACATACATACATTGTCTGAAGTCCTGGAACGCTATTTTCATAATCATTAAACTTAACTTCAGTATATACATAAGCTACATATGTACCATCGACAGGTCCAGGCTTAGTATATGTATCAATAGTAGTAAACGAATCAATATAATTTGAAACCTGTTGAAGTTTAAGTTCCTCTGATTCATCAAGTCCCACATAAATAGACTTGATCGTATCCATATCGCCATTAGCATAAGCATTAAAATATGTACTCATTAGCTGATTAACATCTTCATATGCATTAAGCTCCAAATCCTGTTCAGGTATTACAAATCCACTTGATGCCTCCGTTGCAGAAGATTCTGTACTTGCTACATCTTCCCCTGTTCTCTTATTAGCATTAATCGCAATTCCAACTGTTGCAATAACAGCAACAACAAGAATCAAGGGCATTACTATTTTCTTATTATCAAGTATATACTCTGCAATAGTTTTACGATCCTGCTTTCTGAATTCATTTCTTTTATTTCTTTTCATTTGATATAAAACCCAACCTTTTATTTTTATATTTAAATCTAAGAATCTCAATACTCTTATATTCTCATATCAATTTTGCAATAAAATTTATTATTACAAAATCATATTATCAATATCCTGTAATGCGCCCGACAGGAATCGAACCTGCATTAAAGGCGTCGGAGGCCTTCGTTCTATCCATTAGACTACGGGCGCAAGGTGCATAAGTATACGAATCGCATATAGAAAATAAAAAATTTCCATAATTATTACGATTTTATTACGCACCACAATATATTACCATACACGCAAACTTGTGTCCATATTTTTAAACGCACTTAACCATAGTATTATCACTGCATTCACACATTTTCAGAATGTTTGTTCTTCTGTCAAAATAATAAATATTATCACTCAAAAAATCATTCTCATTAACACTTTCTTTGTTTACCTGTCTAACCATTTCCTGAAGTATCTTAACTTCCTGATAATCTCCCTGTTCAGGAACTACAAGAGTTTCATGAATTGATGATGGTAATATATAATAGTTTTTAGATAGTCTTCTACCTATATTAGCCAAAAGCTCTGGATAAAAAATACAACTGGCTCCATTAACCTTCTCATCATTAGTAATAACAAGAATGTCATTTATACTTTCATTTTTTTCTCCTTCAGCCTCTTCTCCCATAAGAGATAAAACCATACCCGCAAGGCTCTTAATATTAGCAGGGAAATGCTTACAGCTACTGGTAATTGCATCCTGATATAACTCAACTGTATTTACTCCCCATTTTTCCATATGTTCTTTGCGGATCATTATAATACCATTCCCAAGATTATCATTAAAAGCAACGCAATAAAAAACAATGGCCAGATCTTCAAATGGAATAAATGGCATTTCTCTTAACATATCTATATTCCTGTCATAATTTATTACCTTCATTCCAAGTCTGTTTTTTACCTGCTCATAGTCATCAAAAAAGCTTACATCTATAGAATCAGCCTTCGACTGACTATAATAAAGCTCACTTATTTTTCTTACTATATCGCCAATTTGTGTCCCTTTTATGAAATCCTCATAAAAATCCTCAAGATAAATGTTCGGTGAACAATTACTTCCTCTTTTCATGATCACAAGGCCATGAAGTTTTCTTCCATTATTTTTGGCAACTTCATGTAGCTTTATATCGTATTCTGCTCCCATAAATTCCTCTACTGCATCTCTTACTACTTTTGTAAATTCATTAAAATCCATAATTTAAACTCTCTCTTTCTTCAATAATTCATGACTTCCGATATACAGATACAATTTCACTCAGGAAGTCCTATTTTTGCACGCAAAAAAGGCAATAAGAAATAAAATTTCCTATTGCCTTACAAGTTCTATTTTAATTCAGATGTATTACTATCAATTAAGCACGGCTAAGATATTCACCTGTTCTAGTATCAATCTTAATCTTCTCACCCTGTTCAATGAAAAGAGGAACTGCAACCTGTGCACCTGTTTCAACTGTAGCAGGCTTTGTAGCACCAGTAGCTGTATCTCCCTTGAATCCAGGCTCAGTATCTGTAATCTCAAGTTCTACGAACATAGGTGGCTCAACTGCAAATACGTTTCCGTTATATGAGTTGATCTTAACCATCTCGTTCTCTTTAACGAACTTAAGAGCATCACCGATAACATCCTGATTAAGAGCAATCTGCTCATATGTCTCTGTATCCATGAAGTTGTATAAATCTCCATCACTATACAGATACTGCATATCTTTTCTATCAATACGTGCCTGAGGGAACTTCTCTGTAGGTCTGAAAGTCTTCTCAGTAACACCACCGTTAATAATATCCTTAAGCTTTGTTCTAACGAAAGCAGCACCCTTACCAGGTTTTACGTGCTGGAATTCGATTATCTGGCAAACATTGCCTTCAATCTCAATAGTAATACCATTTCTGAAATCACTAGCAGAAATCATAAAAAAATCCTCCTAAATTAAATACATCAAAACACTTGTGTAATTTTACATTATTAATCACCATTTTTCAAGTACTTTTTTATGTAATCTATTGCTTCAAGGTATCCATTCAGTCCATGACCATATATTTGCTTATCGCAAGCAGGAGCTGTCACAGATACTTTTCTAAACTCTTCTCTTGACTGAATATCTGATATATGAATTTCTACTTTTACAATATCCTCAAGACTTTTAAGTGCATCATGAATAGCATAACTGTAATGTGTATAAGCGCCTGGATTTATAACTATTCCATCTGTTCCATTTCCATATGCTTCCTGAAGCTTATCAATTATAGCGCCCTCATGATTTGACTGCCAGCACTCTACATCAATACCATCTTCATTACATTTTTCAGTTATCATGTTAATTAAATAATTATAATCCTCTTTACCATATATAGTCTTTTCTCTTATACCAAGAAAATTTAAATTTGGTCCGTTTATTACAAGAATTTTCATTTCAGCCTCCTGATTATCTCATCTGCTATTTCTTCCGGTGTTTTACCATCTGTTATCACCGTAATGTCTGCCCCGTCTATATAAAACATCTCTCTGTCTGAAAGCATATTTCTGATTTTATTTATAAGATCATCACCCTTAAGAAGAGGTCTTGTAGTATCGCCCTCAAGTCGCTTGTATGCTTCAGAAACTGATGTTTTAAGATATACAACTTTACCAAGATTTTTCAAAAATTCTCTGTTTTCGAATCTGACCGGAAGTCCACCTCCAACAGCTACCACACTATTATTACAGCCTTCATTTATAAGATTTTTTATACAGTCTGTCTCCATATCTCTAAATGCATTTTCGCCCTTATTAGCAAAAATTTCATTAATACTGCATCCATTTTTTTCAACGATCATATCGTCTGTATCAAGCAACATTGCACCTGTCTTGGTTGAAAGTGCTTTAGAAACGGTGCTCTTTCCGCATCCCATAAAACCTGTAAGTATGATATTCCCCTTATCAGAAATCTTACGCTCAAGAGCTTTATATACAATATCTGACTGTTCATCTGAAATTTTCACATTATTCCATAATTCAAATGCATCCACTGCCTGGAATAATAACATTTCAAGACCTGATAAGGCTTTGGCTCCATTTTCCTGTGCAAGTCTTAAGAACTTAGTTTTTACAGGTCTGTAAACTGCATCAAAAGCTGTATCTATAAGCTTATAAAAATTCTCATCCATAATCACAGCTTCTTCAGATGCAGGATATAGTCCCACACTGGTACACTGAAATACCAAATACTTTCTGTCTGATGGAATATTCTTATAATCAGCAATATCCATTGGCTTTACAAGCTCCCTGCCAAAAGAACTGTTAACTTCTTCTGCCACATCCACAGCTCTTTGATAGGTACGATTAAGAATAAATACTTCTTTTGCCCCTCCATCTGCGCAAAGATATGCTACAGGTCTTGAAACACCACCAGCTCCAAGAATTATTACCGAAGCATCTTTAAAGGTAACTCCGGACTTTTTAAGCGACCTGAGAATACCAGTCATATCGGTGTTGTACCCCTTAAAACCATTTCCATCCTTAGTCTTTACAAGTGTATTTACAGCACCTATTTTTCCTGCAAGTTCATCAACCTCTGCCAGATATTTTATCACTTCGCTTTTATGCGGAATCGTCACATTAACGCCCTGAATCCCAACTGCATCTATACCTTTTACTGCGTCTCCAAGATTCTTTGGCTCAACTTCAAATGGAACATAAACCATATTAATTCCAGAAAGTTCTGCAAGCATATTGTGAATAAAAGGTGACATTGTATGTTTTACCGGATATCCAAACAAGCCACATGTTTTTGTATTTCCATCAGTATAATTTCCCATTTTTTCCCCGCTTAAATTCCTGGCCATTCATGGCCATTTCTTTTAACATATCTGCGATAAGAAAGAAGAACTATCCATTCAAGTCTTCTCTTTAAAACAATCTGTATCTCTTCCTTCTTGTCTATCTGTTTTACCAGATATGAACGTATTCCTGCTCTTTTGGCTCCCCATACATCTGTAAAAAGCTGATCGCCAACAAAAAATGTATTAGAAGTATCGGTTCCCATCATTTCCATTGCCTTTAAATAGCCAGAAATTCCTGGTTTTCCAGCTTTAAAAATATATTCAGCTCCCACCTGATCATTGAAAGATTTTACTCTTGGCTCCTTGTTATTGGATAACAGAACCATCTTATAACCTATTTCTTTTAATTCCTTAAACAGCTTAATAGCGCGTTCATCTGCCGGTGCTCCATGAGGGACCAGTGTATTGTCTATGTCATAAATAATTCCTCTATAGCCGCGCTCATATAACGCCCTATATGGAACCAGATACGCAGAATCTGCTGTTGCATCTGGATATAAATAATGCTTCATATGTATATTTCCCCACGTGTTTTTCAGTTACTTTCTCATAATACACTAAAAAAAACAAAAAATGAACTCTCCATAGCGTATTTATTAGCTATGAAGAGTTCATATATAAAATAGGTACTCCTACCTATATTCATCCGAGATTTGTTTAGAGCTTTATAACTGTACCGTCCTGATCTGATGTAAGTACATTACCATTAATCTGATCACTATTCTGACTCTGGTTTTCTTTAACCTTACTTCCTACAAAATATTGATACTCTTTAAGAACCTGATCCTTTTGCATAGACGATATTTCTTTTCTAATGAGGTCTGCACCCTCCATATTATTTATGGAAGTACCAAAACCTAATAAAGAACTGTCCTTGTTACCAAATGAAACTGATATATCTGCAAGAGATGCATTTCCTCTTGGTTTTACGCTTTGAGTGCTCTGTGCTTCTTCTTTTGGATTAGGATTAACCTGCTCAGCCGGTTTTTCTGGAGATTTTTGAATTGAGTCTGGTGATGTAACTCCAGGTACTGATTTATTCCTAAGATTAAAATTTTGTATATAGGTTGAGTAGCTATTAGCTTTCTCTATATCCATAACCCCGGCCTCCTTTCCGAAAATTACTAAAAACATCATTGTTTTCAGTATTTATATCGGAAGAAAAATCATAAAGTTTAGTCCATTTATAATTTTTTTACATTTTTCATACTTTAGATACTGCCACGTATTCCTGCAGCCTTCAAAAGCTGCTTAGTATACTCAGCTTTTGGATGCCTGTATAATTCTTTTGTTTCCCCATATTCCTGAATACGTCCATTCTTCATGATCATTACATTGTCGCTTATCTGATATACGACTCTTAAATCATGAGAAATAAATATAATTGATATATTTAGTTTATCATGCAAATTTCTAAGCAGATTCATTATCTGTGCCTGTATGGTTACATCCAGTGCTGACACAGGTTCGTCACATATAAGAATTTTAGGATTTCTCATTAGCGCAACTGCAATACAAACTCTCTGTCTTTGTCCTCCAGAAAGCTGCGAAGGATATCTTTCCATCATATTTTCCGGAAGTTCAACACTGTCAAGAATCGTTTTTGCTCTTTCATTCATTTCTTCCTCAGTCCATTTACGGTTTTTATCAACCCTAAGCGGTTCCTTTAAAAGCCATCCAACCGTTTTGGCAGGATTAAGCGACCCGTATGGATCCTGGAAAACCATTTGTGGATCCGGATACTTTTGAATTATTTCCCCATCATAATCCTTATTTATCCCCACTATAGTCTTAACAAGAGTAGATTTTCCACAACCTGATTCACCAGCAATTCCAAGAACTTCACCTTCTTTAAGGTCAAAAGAAATATCAAACAAAACCTGTTTTCTTGTCTGCTTTTTTATGAATTTACCATCCCTGTTTTTATAAAAAACATTTAGTTTTTTTACGCTTAGTACCTGATCTTCCATAGCACACCCATTTCAGTCAAATTTTATATATCAATCTTTGGAATAGCTGCAATCAGCCGTTTTGTATATTCTTCTCTTGGCCTCTTAAAAACATCCTCAGTCTTTCCGGTTTCCACAACATATCCCTTGTTCATAACAAGGACTCTCTGGCAAAGTCTGCTAACAAGGCTAAGATCATGAGAAATAAAAATAATTGAGGTTTGTTTTTCCCTGTTGAGTTTTCTCAATAGTTCAACGATTTGTTCCTGAACCGTTACATCAAGAGCTGTAGTAGGCTCATCAGCAATGAGTATCTGAGGGTCTGCGATCATTGCTGCAGCTATCATTACCCTCTGCCTCATTCCCCCTGAGAGTTCATGCGGATACATATTATATACCTTTTCAGGCTCATGAATTCCTACAGAATCAAGCATATTTACAGCTTTTTCTTTACGTTCCTGTTTTGACATATCCTTATGATGGATCCTAAGACATTCTTCCACCTGCCAACCAATCTTTTTTACCGGGTTAAGGCTTGTCATAGGCTCCTGGAAAATAATTGCTATTTCATCACCCTGATAACTTCTGAGAGTATCTCTGTCGCAGGTAAGAAGATCATGACCATCAAACATTATTCTTCCTGTTTTGGTAAGTGCATGTCTTTTTAAAAGACCTGCAATTGCAAGTGCGCTCATGCTCTTTCCCGATCCGGATTCACCTACTATACCTACTATCTCTCCTTTTTCAAGAGTCAGGTCAAAATCAAAAACAACTGTTTCCGGCTTATCATGATCATGAAACTCTATATTCAAATCTGAAACATCTAAAATAATATCAGCCATATTTAACCTCTCTGTTTACCCGCGTTTGTCCTTACCAAGTCCTTCTCCGAGAAATGCAAACCCAAGTATCATAAGAACAATTGTCATACCAATACTTAGAACATAACTTGGAGTTGTAAACATATAAGACTGTGCATCAGACAACATCTTACCAAGGCTTGCATATGGCGGCTGCGATCCTATACCCAGATAACTAAGTCCTGCCTCTGCCAGCACTGCATTATTAAAGCCTATAAGAATTGAAGGAATCATTGTATCCTTTGTATTTGGAATGATATGCACAAATATGATTCGTAGATCAGGTACACCCTGAAGTCTGGCACTCTCAATATAGTCCATATTTCTACATCTTAATACTTCACTTCTGACTATTCTGGCAAAGCTTGGAACAAAAGCAATCCCAAGAGAAATAATAACCTGATATGTTCCGGTTCCAAAAAGGCTTACAAACACAAGCGCAAGCAGTATACTTGGAAAGGCAAACAGTGCATCAATTATTCTCATTAATACTTCATCAAGCATTCCGCCATAGTATCCGGTAAAAGCACCTATTATACTGCCTATTACAACGCCCATCGTAACAGTTCCTATAGCAATTAAAAGTGTTACTCTGCTGCCATACATAACCCTGCTAAATACATCTCTTCCCATATTATCTGTACCCATGATATGTTTAAGAGATATTCCCTGTAATTTGCAGGATGAATCCATCTTAGTTGGATCATATGGCATATAAAAAAGTCCTACAATGACCATTAGAATAATTAAACCTGTAATTATACTTCCTGCCACCATATAACCATTAATTTTCTTATTTGATTTATATCTGAAAATATTATCAAAAAACTTTTTCATTCCATTGTCTCGATTCTTGGATCAATTATTCTGTAAATTATATCTACCAAAAGGTTTGTAACTATTACCAAAATCGCAATTCCCATTATTATAGCTTCAACAACAGGATAATCTCTGTTACTTATAGATGTAAGAAGTATCCTGCTTATACCCGGAATACTAAAAACCTGCTCTATTACAATACTTCCTGCTATCATATCTGCCAAGGCCATCCCCATAAATGTAATTACAGGAATCATTGCATTTTTTAATACATGCCTGTATAAAACTTCAGTTGTAGAATTACCTCTGCTATATGCCGTTCTTGTATAATCTTTTTCTGCTTCTGCAATAACTGAACCTCTAAGAAGTTTAGTTGACATTGCAGCCTTTGGAAGTGCAATAGATATAGCCGGTAATATAAGATATTTCAAGAATGCTCCCATATCCTGAGTATAAGAAACAAATCCTCCGGGAGTAAAAAGTTTAAATATCATTCCAAAAAGAAACGTAAGAAGTATTCCTGAAAAGAATGGCGGAACAGCCATTATAATCTGATTTATAACCACTATAACTTTATCTATATAACCATTTTCATGCTTTGCTGTATATATTCCGAGTGGAATAGATATAACTATCATCATTACAAAAGACATTATTCCAAGCGTTAAAGTAATAGGAAGCTTATTCATAAGCATTGAACTTACCGGAACGCTATATGAATAGGATGTTCCCATATCACCCTTTATAAAAGAAATAAGCCATCTGAAATATCTTACAAGAAGTGGATCATTTAATCCCATCTTTTCCCTGTATTGCATTATAAGTTCAGGTGTTGCTTCAGTACCAAGCTTACGCGTTGCAGGGTCTCCCGGTATTAATGAAAAAGCGAGGAATACACAAAACGAAACCACCACCAAAGTTAGAATCATCATTAGAATCTTTTTGATAATATATTTCATTTGTTTATTCCTCGCACAATCTAAAAATTTATCGATTTGTACCTATAAACATTTTTTATTTTTAATTTGTTTTCCCCGGTAACAAATCATTCTGCAGGACGGATTTTAGAAAGGTCCTGAACATAAAGCGGATAAAAAACATATCCGGTATATTTCTTGTTAAGAGCTACAAACTCAGGTAAATCCTGAATATAAACATTTGCAGCATCTTCAGCAAGAATAGTTTCACATTCTTTATAATATTTTGTCTTTTCGTCATCATCAGCTGTTGCTACAGCATTTGCAAAAGCTGCATCATAATCTGAATTATTATAATTTGTAAAGTTATTATGTGCATCTGATGCAAATCTTGAAAACAGTGCATAACCTGTAAGCGTGGATGCATCAACACCAACTACTGTACTTTCATAGTTTCTGTCTGTATAAACATCACTAAGCCATGAATTCCATTCAACTTCCTGAATATTGGCAGTTACACCTATCTCCTTTAATTGTTCTGAAATAACCTGTGCTGTATCAACATGCTGAGTATAGTTTGATGCAACTGTTATTGTAAATTCAAAGCCATCAGGATAGCCTGCTTCAGAAAGAAGCTCTTTTGCTTTATCTATATCCTGATTATAAGTATCTGTAAGTTCTGGCATAAAATACTTTGTAAATGCAGGAAAGACATTACTTCCAATTTCAGTTCCCTTTCCATCAGATACAAAATCCATTATTGTCTGAGGATCAATTGCATAGCAAAGTGCCTGCCTTACCCTTACATCATCGAAAGGTTTTACTGCATTATTAAGGAAAAGTGCCTGAACAAGATTCATTGTTCCCTCATATACTTCGAAGGTATCTGAAAGCTGTGATACCTGTGTTGAAGTAAGTCTGGCATACATATCAATTGAGCCACCCTCAAGATCCATTACTACTGCATCAGCATTTGCTTCAATCTTGATAGTAACATCTTTGATATATGCTGCATCTCCCCAATAATCATCAAATCTTGTAAGAATCAGATTCTCCTGTGGAGAACGGGAAACAAACTTATAAGGACCAGTTCCAATTGGATTTCCCTCAGTATCACTATTAGAAGCTGGAATAATGGCAATATCCAGATAAGCAAGAAACTCTGTGTTAGCCTGATCTAATACAATATCTATATGTGAATCATCAATTATATTCACACTTGATATGTTAGAAAATGCTGATACAAGTGGCTCACTTCCATCTGTACCTGCATTACGTTCTATAGAATACTTAATGTCTTCTACTGTAACCGGATTACCATCATGGAATTTTATTCCATCCCTAAGTGTAAAACTATAGACAGTTCCATCTTCGGAAATTGTATACTCACTAGCTACAGCAGGAACAAGATTACCATTTTCATCAGGCTTAACAAGTCCTTCGTAGATATTAAACAATATCTCTTTAGTACCTGCACCATTTGCAGTATGTGGATCCATACTATCGAGGTCCTGAGGAATACCAACAGTAATCTTTGAAAGATCATCTGTCTCCTCTATTCCAGCCTCGTCCTGAGATGCATCTGTGCTTTCTGCACTTGTACTCTCCACATTGCTATCCTGAGTTACAGAATCCTCTGCCTTTTTACTTGAACATCCGCTCAATGTAATAGTCAGTGTCGATAACAAGACAAGTATCAGTGATAGAGATTTCCTACCACCATAAATCTTTTTCATCATGTTACAATCCTTCCCTTCGTTCACGATATTAAATTTTTTCATAAAAAAGCTGTGTATTTTATTCTTTCTTCAAAAGAGGTGTTGTTTTGTCAGTTGAATCTGTGATTATTCCTTCTTCCTCTTTCTTAAGTACGCTCTTAAGTTCATCCATAAACGTATTTACATCTTTAAATTCGCGGTATACAGAAGCAAATCTTACATAAGCAACAGGATCAAGATTCTTTATCTTATCCATTACAAGCTCACCTATAATTCTGCTTGGAATTTCCTTGTGTTCAAGATTGAAGATTTCTGTCTCTACACTATCAACAATCTTTGTAATCTGTTCCGCACTGACAGGTCTTTTATGACATGCTCTTAAAACACCGGCTTCAATTTTGGCTCTGTTATACGGTTCTCTAACATTATCCTTCTTTATAACAATAAGCGGAATAGTCTCAACCTTTTCATATGTGGTGAATCTCTTTCCACAATTATCACAAACTCTTCTTCTTCTGATGGAAGTATTATCATCAGCTGGTCTTGAATCAATAACTCTGGTATCATCTTTACCACAAAATGGGCATTTCATTTTTTCACCTCTTTCTGTCCTCCGCAAAAAGACTACTGTTATAGAATACTTCATTTTGTACACACAAAATACACATACACTAATTATTGTATCATCATTACGTGAATTATTCTACATCTTTTAAATATATTTGGTGCTTCGGCACAAATTATTTGAAATAAAAAAGGGAAAGCGTTTCCGCTTTCCCAATAATTACATTGTATTTATTTTCTCTGAAGGAAATCAGGTATCTTTAAAGACTTAGGTTCTATTGTACTACGAACCTCAGCTGGTCTTGTAAGTCCAACCTGTGGCTTAGGAGCTGCAGATATATCAGGTGTCTGAACCTGCTGCTGTTGTACCTGATGCAATTGCTGTAACTGCTGCATCTGTAAATTCTGCATCTGCTGTAACTGTGCTGATGTAGTCTGATTTGGATGAACAGTCGCCTGTCTCTGTGCAGGATTAATCTGCTGTATAGGAGTAACTGGCTTTACAGTTGCATTGAGGTTATTCATACCAACACCTGCTTTTGGCATCTGTGCTGCTGTAGCATTAGCTGTCTGCTGCTGTGTAGCCTGCTTCATATTTGCCTTTTCTTCAATACCAGTAGCAATAACTGTAATATTACATGTATCTGTCATATTATCATCATACATAGCACCAAAGATAATATTAACATCATCTCCTGCAAGCTCCTGAACATAGTTAGAAGCATCTGATGCATCTGTAAGTGTAATGTCACCTGATACATTGATGATAACATCTGTAGCACCATCAATCTGAGTTTCAAGAAGTGGACTCTCTACAGCCATCTTAACTGCTTCAAGTGCCTTATTCTCGCCCTTACCTGAACCAATACCAATATGTGCAAGACCTTTTTCTTTCATAACAGTCTGTACATCGGCAAAGTCAAGGTTAATAACTGCAGGTACATTGATAAGATCAGTAATTCCCTGTACAGCCTGCTGAAGAACTTCATCTGCCTTCTTAAGTGCATCCGGCATTGATGTCTTTCTGTCAACAATCTGTAAAAGCTTATCATTAGGGATTACGATAAGTGTATCTACATTTGATTTTATATTTTCTATACCTGAAAGAGCGTTCTTCATACGAACTCTTGCTTCAAAGCTAAATGGCTTTGTAACAACTCCAACAGTAAGAATTCCCATTTCCTTAGCAAGCTTTGCAACAACAGGAGCAGCACCTGTACCAGTTCCGCCACCCATACCACAGGTAACGAATACCATATCAGCTCCCTTAATAGATGCAGCAATTTCTTCTGCACTCTCTTCTGCAGCTTTCATACCTACTTCTGGTTTAGCTCCTGCGCCAAGACCTTTTGTAAGTTTCTCACCAATCTGTAAAAGCTTTGGTGCCTTACACAACTGCAGTGCCTGCTTATCAGTGTTAATTCCAATAAATTCAACACCGGTTATATTTTCATCTACCATTCTATTTACAGCATTATTACCTGCTCCACCGACCCCAACGACGATGATTTTGCAAGCAGATTCAGCATCATTTGACTTTATCTCCAGCAAGATAGCTCCTCCTTCATAACTTTAAAACTCCTATATGCTATAATACGATTTTTTTTATAATTTATCAACAAATTTTTTATTTGTTTTTTTCTTTAAAAGTGATATTATCCTTTGAACCAGTATATTCCTGCATATTCAAAATACCTTTTTTCCCTTCGAGTTTTGGTAAAATATATTGTAAATCAATGATTTTCTCATCAATATTTTCATCAGTACCAATATTTACCTCAACATCCCCAAAATAAAGATATAGATTATAATCACTATCAAAAAAAATCTTTTCTGCATTTAGGTTATATTTTGATAATAACTGAGTAATATCCAGTATTTCTTCAAATACATTTTCATTTTCTACGGGAAGTTTTTCATGTAATACAACATAATCAAACTCAAGTCCCATAACCTTAGGTACATCACTAAGAGGTGTCTGAGAACTTTCTACTATAATTCCTTCTCTGTCAAAATACATGTATCTTCCAAGATACTCTATATATCCTGCTATTGCCTTCTCATACACATTTATCTTAATTGTATCAGGAGACATGATCGTAACATCCATTTTTTCTATAAAAGGAATGTTCTCTATACTCTTATCTCTGTATTGAAATGCCAGGTAAACAGAATTATGACTAAATCCATCTGTCATTACCATGTTAATGATCTCTTCATCGGTATAATGCGTATTTCCCTCTACATAAATGTTCGTGACTGTATACGTATTATACACATATCCGGCACCAATCATGGCTATCATCAATACCAAAAACAAAATTACAAAACCTATTGTAACTCTTTTATGCCTCTTAGAAAACTCCAAAATATTAAAATTTTTATTTTTCTTTGGAAAAACAGCCTGCTCTTCAGTTTCAAACTGCTTCTTTTCTTTAATACGCGGTCTTCGTCTAATCCTTATCCTTCGTCTTGCCAATATTTTATCCTTCTGATTCTCTTGCAACAGCTAGTACAAGACCAAGTTCAAGCAACTGGAAAACAACCGCAGATCCTCCATAGCTTATAAATGGTAATGTAATACCGGTATTAGGAATTGTATTGGTTACAACGCAAATATTAAGGATTACCTGAATTGAAATATGAGCAATAACGCCTACTACTATAAGTGATCCAAATAAATCCTTAGCCTTACCTGCAATGCCTACAAGCCTCCATATAAGAAGAATAAACATTGCCATAATGGAAATAGCGCCAAAAAGTCCAAGTTCTTCACATATAATAGAAAAAATCATATCATTCTGAGCTTCAGGAATGAATCCCATCTTCTGCATACTCTCGCCAAG
>JAILEJ010000354.1 GCA_024688095.1 Butyrivibrio sp. | reverse complement strand
ACATCACCAAGCGTTTTTATTCCGGCTGCATAATCTTTTGGATCCTTTGCTACATATTTCAATGGAAATGAATTTGGCACACCTGCCTGAGTTCCAAAAAGAGCTGCCATTGTCCACTGAGTTCCCGGGACCGTATGAAATCCGCCAAGCTTTTCATCTTCAGAAAAAGAAACATTCTCCTTCGCCATCTTAGTCAAATTTGGGATATAGTTGTTTTCTCCCTGATATCCGCCTTCTGCAGCCGAAGAATAGGTTGACTCCATACTCTCCATGTATATGTAAATGAGGTTCTTAGGGCGCTTAGCATCCTGATCTTCAAATGTAATCTTTACACTATCAGGTGCAACATAATACTTGTCATAAAGATCAGTTCTTGAAAGTCTCATCTTAAAATATTCAAAGATTCCCATTACCTTGTCTGTCTGAATGATTTGATATATAACAATGGCAATTGCAAGTATCATGCAGCACCACCTGTAGATTACCCTTCCATGCATCATCACATGAACATAAGCAAATTCGTCCATGTAGGACTCATCAGAAAAGGCCATACCTATAGCATGCATTAACGGATCTGAATTGTCCCCTACAACCACAGCAAAGAATACAGCAAGAAATATGACAATACATGCTCTGCTATACCAAAAGCAATCGAGCATAAAACTTGCATCCGCTCCCCCCATTGGCGATGCAATTGTATACATAGTTTCCTGAAATGTGCATCCGAACTTTTTCTTAAACCATTCCAGCATCTGAATAGACACAATCCCCAACGCAGCAAATATAAAAAAGAATATATAAAAAAGCATTTCTAAATCTCTCCTCGTTCTATCTGAAAAATTATCATTTCAGATATCTTTTCCATCAATCATTCTGAAATCTGCAAAAGCAGAAAATTATCTCTTCTCATTATTTACAGTAAAACATCTGCTTTGGACTCTTTGGTTTATCCGGTATGCTCATTTTTAATATTCCTTGTTCCACCAACGGCATCACATGAGTCTGGATAGCATAAGTAACAGAGCTTAGTCCTAAAAACTCGCATATCTCAGTTCGCGTCCTCGGAATCTTGCAAAACATAATCAGTTCATTGTTTTTACTATTTCCATTCTGAATAGATAATATGTTTTCTCCATACTTATACAACTTTACAATAAAACTACCTCTCTCCTCTAAAAACTCTGGCTGTGGCAGTCCGTATTCTTGCATTGTTCTTCTAATTGTCGGAATTCCAGAGTATCTATTCTCTGTTACTTTAAGAACTTCCAGTTCAGTTGCTATTATTGGATTGCGCGTATCTGGTTGCACTTTCCCTAATTGGTCTATCTTGATTCTTCCATATAAACCGCCAGGGTTCCTAATCTCGATTCTATCTTCATACATCGTTATTTGTATAGGCATTCCTTCAGTATGGATACTATAATCACGATGAACCAAAGCGTTAAGAATAGCTTCTCTTAAAGCTGCAACCGGGTAATCAGTTCTATCTTCTCGCTTTCCAGTATTTGGATCGATAATAGTTTTTGTGTGCATGTTTCTGCTTACAAATTGTATGGCACCATCCAGCATTTCCTGGATATTTCCCTCTATACGTTGATTATCCAAAAATCTTTCACCTTGTTCTCCAATTTCACCTATTTCTTTTCCTGGAACAACTGTTGCAACAATACATAGTTGTGGGAAATATGCCTGTGGATATGGGCTGAAGTTCATTACTGTACTCAGTGTAATTTGATTATTTCTCTTGATACTCATTAACTCATATATTTCATAATCAGGAATTGCTGCCAGCTTAGGTTTTCCAATTTTTAGTAATTTAATATAATTTGAGATCAATTCTTGATTTAACGCTGCAAAAGTAGCCCTCTCAATAACTCTAATGTCATCCTGATACTTTTTTCTATAGGCCTCGTAACTATATACCTCGTATTCCGTCATTGGTTCATCACTATCACCCACACGAACAAAAGAGCCTTTCACTCTACCTCTCCCCTTATAAAATACTGGTCTTTCTGTAATATCCGCACCTGGTATCTCTGCTGCCACAAAAAAAAGTCCATTTTTTTCTGCTACAGTAAGTAATGGTCTAACAACCGGCTCCATTTGTAGACATTGTTCATTTATTTTCTTTTGTATATCCTGCGGATCATATACTCCTACTTCTTTAAAATCTTGTTCCTCATCCACACCAAATACAATTACTCCACCATCATCTTGATTAGAAAAACTTGACAATGAATCATATAGATGCTTGGGGCAACCTTTTTCTGCACTTTTTATTTCTAATGTTGGTGTTTCGCATTTTAGTTTCTGTATCAACTCCAATTTTTCAATCAATTCTTCAGTTGTCATTTTAGTTCCTCCAATCTCTTTTTTATTTTAATATTTTATTTAAGTTAAGTCAATGAACTAAAATTTTCATGCACTAACTAAAATATAATCTCAAATCTGTTTAAACAACTAAAAAAGGAACTCAAATAATTTGAGTTCCTTTTTTACTAAATCTCTGTATTGGTTATTTCTTACTTATTTCTTCTTAACATTAATCTTGCAGGTTGCAGTATATTTACCATCCTTTGTCTTAACGGTAATTGTTGCAGTTCCTTTAGATTTTGCTGTAACCTTTCCGTTGCTGTCTACTGTTGCAATCTTCTTGTTGCTACTACTCCAGGTTACATCTTTGATTGTTGCTTTCTTAGGCTTTACTGTTGCTTTAAGAGTACAGGTCTTACCAACTTTAAGAGTCTTGCTGGATTTATTAAGCTTAACTCCTGTTACCTTAGTTGCCTTTACTACTTTAACTTTGATTGTTGCTGTGTAATTTCCATCATTTGATGTAACTGTAACCTTGGTGCTTCCAATCTTCTTAGCTTTTACAAGTCCCTCACTTGTTACTGTTGCAATTTTAGTATTATCACTCTTCCATGTAACATTTGCATCTGTTGCATTATCAGGATAGATGATTGATTTAAGCTGGTATGTTCCACCCTTACCTATCTTGATACTTGATTTACTCGCCTTAATTCCTGTAACAGCAACCTTCTCTTCTACTGTATTAACAAGTGGTGTTTCCTCAT
>JAILEJ010000426.1 GCA_024688095.1 Butyrivibrio sp. | reverse complement strand
TTCTGCTGCATAGCTATTTATGGTTGCCATACTGGAAGCTGGGCCTCCAACAAGCATCGATAAACTAACACCAGCAGCTAATAACCGTTTAACCACATAACTCCTTCTTTTCATATTATCCTCCGCCATATTAAGTTGTTTGTTGCTTGTTAATCGATTAACCTAAGTGACTAAATTATAAACCCTTACGCGCATAAGTGTAAATTGGTCGATTTTTTAGTTTTTTATCGATGATTTTTGTAAAAATGTTACAAAAATATGACGAACTAACAAAAAATAACCGATATCCTTCGGGACACCGGTTATTAACAAAATCCTATTTTACTTTACACTCTAACTTCCTAAAATTTTCCCACTCAAATCCTTTTTCGTGGTTTTCTTCCTCTTTTATATCTTGTTTCTTGTAATCCTTCTTCTGGCATATCTGCTTTTAAGAATTCCATCACTTCTTTATACGACCTGTTGCTCTTGATGAACATCTTTATCAGTTCATCTCGTTTCATAGCCTCTCGCTTTGCATATAGTTCTTCCAACACAGCTACAGATTCATCATGCTGTTCTTTGGTCTTTATCACATTTTTCTGTGCTCTTGCAATCTGTAAACGTCAATGAAAAAGTTTACCAAATCAAATATCCAGAATCCCAAAAACATGATTAAAGTAATTTATTAAATTATCTAATTGCAATAACTGAATAATCATATCAATTGAATATCCATATTTTAAACAATCAATAACTATATTTTCATAAATATATAATATATTTATAAGACTTTACAGATCTTTATTTCCACGCATCTAGATATTACTCCCACTTAAGCTTTGCTTTATCAGCAGCACTATTTACTATCTTATCAATTACTTCAACACTTATTGGCTCAATACCTGCATCAAATGTATGTTGGTTTTTTAATTTTTCTCTATAGTATTTTTGCCTTTTGTCATCCATTACACTCAGTGCATACTGATCCATTATCTGTCCAAACTCTGTTACAGCATAAGTCTGCTTTTCTACATCAGCATTACCATCAATTCCAGCAAGTATTACCACTCCTATATTAGCCAACGAATGAACATTAGCATTTCCGTTCAGCGTTTCATCTAAAGCATGTTTTTTCAAGTATTCAAGATCTTCACTTAAAGTATTAGCAAGTGCATTTGCAATTCTGAATAATTGCTCTCTGCTAATACAGCTGTTGCAATATGATCTATTCGCATTCAAAAGGTATTCTATTTTTGTCATCGTATCAATCTTATCGATTAATGTTATTGTCCTAATAGCATTATTGACACGTTCCTGATTATTATCTCCAAACAGTTTGCAGCTGATCGTTATCTTATCTGTAGCATCAAAATAAATCCCGTTTAAAAGCTTTTCGTATTTCATCATGAATACAGCGTTGCTTATAAAGAATGGTGAATTTTTTATTAATGTCGGGATTCCAGCTATAGCTATCGGATCCCCCAATAAAGCTTGAGCTATTGTAACCAGTGATTCTCCACCGTATTTTTTCAGTTCATTTACTGTTTCATTTGATAGTTCATTACTCATTATGATTCTCCCTTACTAACCTCATCAGCTTTGTTGTCGCCGTGAAAACACCTGTCATGATTTCACGGCGATATACAACATACTCTAAGTCATAAATTAAACAGTAAAAAACTGCTTTCCAGATAATCCAGACCACGATACACAAGATGCTGCCTTAGCATATGGTGAATGTCTTGCGTATTTTACTGGCAATGCATGTTTTACCCCTTTCGCTGGTTTTGCATGTTTTGCCGGTTTTGCTGGGCCACATCCTTCTGCATCATCTGTAAAGAATACGCAACGTCCTTTCAAATCTCTCACCCATCCATACTCAAATCGCCCCAACTGTTTACCTTTAAACGAATAAATCAATTCGTTATATAAATATGCTACAGGCAAACCAGAAAACAGGTAAATATGTTCTTCATCCTCTGTATAAGCAACTGCTTTGCCATGAGAATCATAAAATGTCATATTTAACTTACCTCCCCTAAACAATTTCCTATCAGCCACAAGTTTCACTCATATTAGCACTTACACATGTTACGCCGCCCTTTAGTGAAAATTTATTTTCTAATTGGTTACACCCACAACACATAGGAATAATTTTCTCACCCTTAACATCAGGATTTCTCACATGTGCACCTAATACCGGCCTTTCATAACATCCTTTTACCGAACAATTGGAAGGCCATTCCTTCCCGGAGAAGTTAATCCAGTGTTGCTTCCACGAGCCACATCTGCACTTTCTTTCGCCACTTCCATTAACATTACTCCAATTATCTACTGGTAAGTTCATTTTCAACCCCTTCCTACAAATTGCTTATTAACAGTTGCCTTAATTAACCTCCTTTCTTGCAATATCCTTTAACAATTGCATTCAATTCAGCAGGCTTGAAGCAACCCTTATAGCATGGTAGAATAGCAGTTGGTTATGCAGGTATTCTACCTGTTTAAGGATCACTTTGCAAAATGCACTGCTGATCCTTTTATCATATTAAACTTCCTGCCTTTTATTGTCAACTTTTAATATTTTCTGCTATAATTATAGCAAATTTCAAATAAATATTGATTTTATACGGCGTTTTATATCTTTTTAATATGCTATTTTAACTCAAGGAAGGGATGGTGTTTATAATGCTCAAATACATAAAGCTTCAAAACTATCGTTCATTTTCAGATATTTACATTGATTTTACGGGAAAAAATGGCTCTCCCAAGCCACTTATTATACTATACGGAGAAAATGGAGCTGGTAAGTCAAATATTATTAGTGTCATAGATACACTTAATGATATTTTTCAAAGTCTAAATATGCGGGATTTCTTCACAAGAATTCTTGGTTCAGACAATACAACAGATAAAAAAAGAGCATTTGATCGGTTAAGCAAATTTGTAAACATCGAAGAAATAATTAAACGAAATAAAACCATCAATTCTAAAACTAATATGATAATTGAAATTGGTTTTTTTCTAAATAAAAAGAATGGTTGCTACAGTATAGAGTTTGACGATAGCGAAATAAAGGCAGAAAAACTAGAATATACCTTATCTCAAAATAAAGGTACCTATTTTAATTATTCCAACAACTCTTTAAAACTAAATAATTCAATCTTTAAGCAAGATTACTTTTCCGACCTAAAAAATACTTTTATGAAATATAAGGGAAAGTACTCTATAATTTCTATACTTCAGAACACGCTGCAAGAGTATTCAACCGAATACATTTCCACCCATATATCTGAGCAAATGATCAATATATTGGATTATTTTGATAATATGGCATGCCATTTAGTAGGCAGTTCTACAAACTACAGTATTATACAAGACAATATTAATCTTCTAGATAACCTTTTAAAAGGAGAGATAACAGAAGCTGAATCAGAAAAAATGCGCCATACAGAAGCAGTGCTCAAAAAATACTTCACCTCTATGTATAAAGATATTCAAGATGTATACTATACAGTATCTAACAAAGAAAAAACTCAACAATATCGATTAACATTTAAAAAATACATCTGCGGTAACCTACTGGACATAGATTATTCTAAAGAGTCCACAGGAACTCGTGCCCTTTTGAACTTACTTCCTTTCTTTCTTGCAATAGAATCGAACAACGTTGTTGCCATTGATGAAATTGATAACGGAATACATGACATCCTTTTGGCTAATCTAGTAAAAAAACTACCTTATAACGAAGGAGGGCAACTGATCATAACCACTCATAATCTTCTTTTGCTCGAAGAATATGCATTCAAAGATTATATATACTTTATAAAAATACTTGAAAACGGAAACAAACAAATAAAATCATTAACAGAATACGGTTACCGCGTGCAACCAGAAAGCAATGTTCTTGCAAACTATTTAAAGGATAAATTTGGTGGAATTCCATGGACTGAAATGGATATTGATATAAAAAAATTGCGCACTCTTTGATTT
>JAILEJ010000405.1 GCA_024688095.1 Butyrivibrio sp. | reverse complement strand
TTACTATCTCCAAAAGCATCAATACCTGCAACCATTTCTACATCTTTATCTGCACTTACAATATCCGCAATAACATGTCCCATGCGGCCATTGCATCCATGCATTATAACCTTTGTCATATCAAGTAAGTCCTTTCTTTTCTTATTTATCTTCTTTGATTTTTATTGCATGAAACCAAATCAAAGAATACCGTACTTCTGCATCTCACTACGAAGCTTCTCTTTATTCTCCGGAAGCATCTCTGTAAGTGGAAGTCTTAAGTTAGAACTCTTATATCCCATCATGCCAAGAGCTGCTTTAACAGGTATAGGATTTACCTCTGAGAACAGTGCATTTACAAGAGGAATAGCATCAAGCTGCAACTTTGCGGCCTGTGCAAAATCCCCCTCAAGGCACTTTGCGCATATATCATGAGTCTGTTTTGGAGCAATATTAGATAATACAGATATAACACCTACTCCACCAATTGACATAAGAGGTACAATAAGTCCATCTTCACCGGAATAAAGATCCAGACATCCCTCTGCAAGGTGCATCATTTTTGATGTCTGTGCCATATTTCCTGTAGCATCTTTTATACCTACTATATTATCAACCTCTTTACATAACTTAACAGCTGTTTCAGGCTGAATATTTGTGCCTGTTCTTCCTGGAACATTATAAAGAATTACTGGAATATCGATTGC
Organism: Butyrivibrio sp.; assembly: GCA_024688095.1. Taxonomy (GTDB): domain Bacteria; phylum Bacillota; class Clostridia; order Lachnospirales; family Lachnospiraceae; genus Butyrivibrio. The sequence continues at coordinate 2,792 of JAILEJ010000405.1, read as the reverse complement.
CTTTGCAACTGCTGTAAAATGAGCAATAAGACCTCCCTGAGTAGCTTTATTATAATATGGAGTAACTGACAATATTCCATCAGCGCCATCTGCCTGTGCTGCTTTTGAAAGTTTAACAGCTGTTTCTGTACAATTTGAACCTGCACCAGCAACAACCGGCACTCTCTTATTAACCTTATCTATACAGAACTTAACAACTTCCATATGCTCTTCTTCAGTCATTGTAGCTGATTCGCCTGTAGTACCGCATACTATTATGGCATCTGTACTGTTTTCAATCTGGAAATCTATAAGTTTTCCAAACTCATCATAATCTACTTCTCCATTTGCTTTAAATGGTGTTGCGATTGCAACGCCTGCGCCCTTAAAAATACTCATTTTTTACCCTTTCTGCCCAATTTTGTAGGGCAACATGCTAAATATTATTATTTACCTGTTTTTGGGTGTCAATTTTTTATTTATAGTTTTTTACAATAAAAAATCGGCCCCAAAATGAGCCGATTCAAAATCACATAATTGTCTGTAATTCTGGATAGCGCCCCATCTTGTCGATGACAGTCATATAGTTATTGACCATATGCCCAGCGATCTGATACATCAGGATATCAGACACTTCGGCGTATTTACCTTTCTGCTCTTATCATCTGTACCTGATACATCAAAAAGCATACTCTTTAAATACGCAACCTCTATCTCTTTAATTTGAATGATAACATCCGTGTCAAGTGCTGTCAATCCGTATCGCACAAATTACAATATTAAAGACATAAATTTCAACAAATATTTTCTAAAATCTTAATGAATAGTAAACCATTATCAGGTTGAAAGTTCATTTTTAGCGTGCTATACTATTTTAGTTTGTAAAAAGATAAGATTTACGTTATGAAACATACGTTGTTTCGTGTAGCACAGAAAGGATTTATATATGAAACAGACTAGAAATGATGTCAGAAACGTTGCAATTATAGCTCACGTTGACCATGGTAAAACAACACTTGTAGATGGACTCCTCAGACAGAGCGGTGTATTCAGAGCAGGTCAGGAGGTTGTTGAACGTGTAATGGATTCCGGTGCTATCGAAAGAGAACGTGGAATCACAATCATGTCAAAAAACACAGCTATTCAGTATAAAGATATCAAAATCAACATTATAGATACACCAGGACATGCTGACTTTGGTGGCGAAGTTGAACGTGTACTCAAAATGGTTAACGGTGTTATCCTTGTAGTTGACGCTTTTGAGGGTGCTATGCCACAGACTAAATTCGTTCTTGGTAAGGCAATGGAATTAAAACTTCCTGTAATTGTTTGTATCAACAAAATCGATCGTCCTGAAGCAAGACCAAACGAAGTTATCGACGAAGTACTTGAACTTCTTATGGATCTTGGTGCAGATGATAAGCAACTTGATTGCCCATTCGTATTTGCTTCAGCTAAAGCAGGTACATCATCTCTTTCACTTGACGAAGAAGGTAAGGATCTAATCCCACTTCTTGATACTATAATCAACTATATTCCAGCTCCTGTTGGTGATCCTGATCTTGGAGCACAGATGCTTATAAGTACAATCGACTATAACGAATACGTTGGACGTATCGGTGTAGGTAAGATTGATAATGGAAGTCTAAAAGTAAATCAGGAAATCATGGTTCTTAATCATCATGATCCAAGTAGAAACTTCAAGACAAAAATTGGTAAGTTATATGAATTTGAAGGATTAAATAAAGTAGAAGTTACAGAAGCAAAAATTGGTTCTATAGTAGCTATTTCAGGTATTGAAGATCTGAAGATTGGTGATACACTCTGCTCACCTGATAATCAGAATGCAATTCCTTTCCAGAAAATTTCAGAGCCTACTATCAGCATGAACTTTATCGTAAATGATTCTCCTCTTGCTGGTCAGGAAGGTAAGTTTGTAACAAGCCGTCACCTTCGTGAAAGACTTTACAAAGAACTGAACACAGACGTTTCACTTCGTGTAGAGGATACAGATACTACAGAAACATTTAAAGTATCAGGACGAGGCGAGCTTCATCTTTCAGTTCTTATCGAGACAATGCGTCGTGAAGGATTTGAATTTGCTGTAAGTAAGGCAGAAGTAATTTACAAACAGGATGAAAACGGTAAGAAGCTCGAGCCTATGGAAAGAGCTTATATTGATGTTCCAGATGAATTTGCAGGAAGTGTTATCCAGAAACTTGGTGAAAGAAAAGGTGAAATGGTTAACATGGGTACTGTAAATGGTGGTACAAGACTTGAATTCTGTATCCCATCAAGAGGACTTATCGGTTATCGTGGTGATTTCATGACAGATACAAAGGGTAACGGTATCATCAATACTATTTTTGATGGCTATGCTCCATACAAGGGAGATATACAGTATCGTAAACAGGGATCACTTATTGCATTCGAATCTGGTGAAGCTGTAACATATGGTCTTTTCAATGCCCAGGAACGTGGTCAGCTTTTCATCAAGCCAGGTGATAAAGTTTACTCAGGTATGGTAATCGGTACAAGTGGTAAGTCAGAAGATATCGAAGTTAATGTATGTAAGACAAAGCATCTTACAAATACTCGTACTTCTTCATCAGATGAAGCTTTAAGACTTGTTCCACCTAAGGTTATGTCTCTTGAGCAGGCAATTGAATTCATTGATACAGATGAGCTTCTTGAGGTAACTCCAACAACTCTTCGTATCAGAAAGAGAATCCTTGATCCAACTCTCCGTAAGAGAGCCGGCTTCAAGAAAAACAACTGATAAATAACAATTTAATTCACAAAAAATATATCAG
>JAILEJ010000392.1 GCA_024688095.1 Butyrivibrio sp. | reverse complement strand
AATCCTCAAATAGTTTCTTAGTCTGCTCCACGGAAGTTATATGCGGAAGATTTCCGGCGCAAAGAATCATCTTATCAAACTGGCGGTTGCTGACAGGGTTAAGAAACTGATACATGCATGATAGGGCTCCGCCGCAATGTCCCATAAGAGTTATGTCTTCCTGATCACCACCAAAAAAGCCTATATTCCTTCGTATCCATATAAGGGCTGCCTGCTGATCGTAATATGCAAGATTGGATGTCATGTTACCATTTTCAAAATAGGGAAGATATCCAAAATTGCCGATACGGTATGTGATTGAAACAAATACAATACCATGCTTAGCAAGATTACCACCTGTGTAAATCGGGACAGTTCCAGAGCCTTCGCCTCCACCGTGAATGAAAACAACTACCGGCTTTTTCTCAGTCAGACTGTCTGTCCAGATATTTACAACAAATGCATCTTCCGTCTGAACGTCATTTAGCGGCAAAAATTCCGGTCGCATCATGTGATGCTTTAAAAATCTGTTCATCCAAAGCGGATATCCATGCTGCGGAAAACAAACCGTATATTCCTTATTAATTGTTTTTCCTGAGGGATAGTTCTCGACGAGTACAGGCCTTTCAAATCTCCCGGCATGAGCGTATGGAATACTTGGGATTTCATAAACAGAATTATCCAAATCGCTTTTTCCAACTGCCTGTGCATAAACATCACCCAGGGGTGTATTTAAGATCATATTGTGGCACTTTCTACATCGTTTGGGATGCTTTTGATTAAAAGAAGATAGCGTGTTAGCCTTAGCTAACACGCTATCTATTCTACAACTTATTATTAGTGAAAGTCAAGGGTGTAAAACAACGTCCTTTTCACTTTTTCCTTCTATCTGCCCTATTCGCTTTCTATATTCAGATTTTCCGCAGAATCAGATTTAGCCATTTTTCTTCACCTCTGCCAGGTCTAACGTCACTTGTAATCCAGGATTTCTCAGTAACAAGATCATCAATGTTTAACAAAATATCTTCAAAAGATTCCTCAGTCAGGTCAGTAAAAAATCTGCCATTTCTTTCGCCTTCAAAATCTCCATATTTAAAAGAGGTATATATGACTCCATTATCCTTAAGAGCATCTGCCATCTTTTGAAGTACAACTATCAGTTCGTCGCTTCCAAGATGGAGAATTGAAGAACATGCCCATATACCATCGTATTTATTATGCTCTTTTAAATCCTGAAACAGCATATGCTTAACTGTAATACCTGTATATTCACTGGCAGCTTTGCATAGTTCTTCTGATCCATCGATTGCTTCAACCTGATATCCATTTTCAAGAAAGCATTTTGTATCACGGCCAGAGCCGCAACCAAAATCAAGTATTGTTCCATCTTTTGGAATTAAATCCATGAATCTTTTCTGATTATCGGAGAAATCAACAGCCCTTGTACTGTCTATAAAATTACCAGCATTTTCATTGTAATAATCTATTGTTTTATTCATTATCTTCTTCCCATTCATTCTCATAGTTCTTTTTAAATTTATACATATGGTAAATCACAGAAAATATAAACAAGAGTCTCATATATAAGCTACAAAAATCCCAATCTAACCCCAGTCTGTTAAATAAATTATACATCGTAACATAAATATAGTAATTCATATTTTGCGTTCCTCCCAACAATAATCTTCAAAGTAAGTCTGACCATTACAATGATTTAGTTGCGTTAAGTTTTTCAATTAAAGAATACTATGCTAAAGTATTCTTATATAATATTGATATTCATCAGAAAACAACTAACCTATAAATTACTCCTTAAGCTTACATATACATACAGAAAGCAGGTTCATTATGAGAAAATTCAAATTCTGGCCAGACAAAGATGTTATAGCAACAAAGCGTTATATTGAATCCGATGGACATAAGATACCAATACTTATATTAAAGAAAAAAGGTCATACAGGTAATGCACCAGGAGTTTTGTGGATTCATGGTGGTGGCTATGCTACTGGCATGAAAGAGATGGTTTATATGGGACGTGCTGAGAGGCTTGTGCAGAAGTTCGGTGCTGTAGTTATATCTGTTGGCTACAGGCTTTCTGCATTTCATCCATTTCCAGATGGATTTGATGACTGTTATAAGGCACTTCTTTATCTAAAAGAGCATGTCTATGAACTTGGAATAAATGATGATCAAATTATGGTTGGCGGCGAAAGTGCTGGTGGCGGACTTTGTGCTGCCATATGTATGAAGGCAAGGGACACAGGAGATGTTAATATCGCTTACCAGATGCCTCTTTATCCTATGATAGACAATCTTGATACTGACAGTTCAAGGGATAATCATGCCAAGGTATGGAACACAAGAAGAAATCACGCAGCCTGGAAAATGTATCTTAGAAACACTGATAAAATATCACCACCACCTTATGCCGCTCCAGCAAGGCAGACAGATTATAGTAACCTTCCACCTGCATATACTTTTGTAGGAACAGCGGAACCATTCTATAACGAGACACTTACCTTCGTAGATAATTTAAAAAACGCCGGCGTTGAAGCCAGCGTTGATGTTTATGAAAATATGTATCATGCCTTTGACATGATGGAGCCTGATTCTGAAATAGCCCAAAAAGCCATTCAGAATTTTGAAGATAAATTTGAATATGCCATGCACAAGTATTTTGCAGCACAGAAAAAATAAGATTCATTTTTTCATATTCAGATACCACAGGAATAATATGTAGCTTTACTCCTCCACCTTCCTTGCGACCAGGTGCATTCTAAATTTCTTTGCTGACTCAAGTTTTTCTATCTTGAGTCCTGCGGCTCTACAGAAATCTCCTATCTCATCCAGGGTGTATGCCTTTACATCACCATGACCTATGAGATTTGCAAGTGGCATTTCAGTGTGATTCATAAACCACAAAACCAG
>JAILEJ010000343.1 GCA_024688095.1 Butyrivibrio sp. | reverse complement strand
TACTTTTGAAAGGTCAGTAGCTACTTCTGGATTAGAAAGCTCTTCATTTATTTCATCATTTCTAAGTTCGAGCTTTTCAATTTCTTCTTCACATTTTTTGAGTGCAGCTTCGAGTTTGCGCTTTCTTGCAGCTTCCTCCTTTTGGGCTTTCCAGTCAAGCTGTCCTGAGTTTGCTTTTGAAGAATCAGTATTTTCTGAAGATGCAGCAGATGACAAAGAAGCTGTGTTTGAAACAGAATTATCAAACTGAAAACTGTTTGATGCAAGTCCTGCTCCTGAATTTACAGAGGCATTTGCTCCAACTATTCTCTGAGTCTGTTCTTCACAATGTTCAAGATAGTAGTCGTAATTACCAATGTAATTAATTAATGAACCGTGTGTAAGATCAAGGATTCGTGTAGCAGTCTTGTTGATAAAGAAACGATCATGACTGACATATAGCACTGTTCCTTCATATCCGTTAAGTGCTGATTCAAGGATTTCCTTACTCATTATATCCAGGTGGTTTGTAGGCTCATCAAGGATAAGGAAATTTGCTTCAGAGAGCATTAGTTTTGCCAGTGAAACGCGGCCCTTTTCTCCGCCACTAAGATCACCAATTCTTTTAAATACATCGTCTCCAAGAAAGAGAAATGCTGCAAGAGTATTTCTTATTTCTGTGTTATTCATATTTGGATAGGCATCTGATATTTCTTCAAAAATAGTTTTTTCATCATGAAGTACATGGTGTTCCTGATCGTAGTAGCCGATATTAACTTTTGTTCCAAGAGTGATAGTACCAGCATCAAGGCTTTCAATGCCATTTATCATTTTTAGCATTGTTGTTTTTCCGGTTCCGTTGTCACCGATGATTGCAATTCTTTCACCTCTTTTTACTTCAAAGGAAATATTCTTAAAAAGCTGACTTTCTCCAAAGGATTTTGCAATATTATCAACTTTCATTACATCATTTCCACTTATGCAGCTTGGTGTGAGAGTGATTTTCATTCCTGATGTAATTTCAGTAGGTTTTTCCAGTACATCAATTTTATCAAGCATTTTTTCACGGCTCTCAGCACGTTTTATGGATTTTTCCCTATTAAAGGACTTAAGCTTTTCAATTACTGCTTCCTGATGCTTTATTTCCTGTTGCTGATTAAGATAAGCACGCATCATTGTGTCACGAAGCTGTTTCTTTTTGACTGAGTAATCAGAGTAATTTCCTGTAAATGATGTAGCTTTTGTATTATCTATTTCAATTACCTTTCCGGTAATCTTATCAAGGAAATATCTGTCATGGGATACAATAAGTACAGCACCATTATAATTTAAAAGATAAGTTTCCAGCCATTTAATAGAGTTCATATCCAGGTGGTTTGTAGGCTCGTCGAGGATAATAAGATCAGGCTTTTGAAGCAGAAGCTTTCCGAGAGCAACACGTGTTTTCTGACCACCGGAGAGTGTATTTATCTTTTTGTCGAATTCATCTTCGGTAAATCCAAGACCTTTTGCTACACCTGTTACCTCACTTTTCCATGAATATCCGTCAAGAAGCTGATATCTATGGGACATATCTGTATAGTTGTCCATCAGTTTATTAAGTTCATCACCAGTTAGAAGATTCATCATATGCTCTGCATCACGTATTTCTTCTTCAAGCCTTATGATATCTTTTTTCATTTCCTTCAGTTCTTCATAGATAGTATTTTCACTATTTATATTCTGATTTTGAGCAAGATAGCCAAAGGTGGTTCCTTTTGCAAAAGTTACTTCACCGTCATCGGGATTCTCTTCACCTATTATAAGTTTTAGAAGAGTAGTTTTTCCGGCACCATTTATACCAACTATGGCTGCCTTTTCATTGGCTTCTATATGAAATGCGACATTTTTTAAAATATCTTTGCCATCATAGGATTTACAGATATTGTGACAGGATAAGATCATTTTATTTCCTTTCAAAAAATCATATTAATACAAATAGGTATTTTATCAGAAAAAGAAATTTGTAACAATGGTAAGTCTTTGTAATCCTTTGAAAATATGACCTGTAAAAGAAAATGTTTCTTTGAGATAATAATTCTTGTTTAGAAAAATTTTATAAATGATTGAAAGTAGGTATTCACTTGTGGTAATATTCAATTGATTTTTTGTGTGAAAATTTTGTGAACTTTTTTATGTAAAATTTTTATATGAATAATCGAAACTTCAATCAAAAACTTTTTAAAAAGGGAAAGAGGAAAAAGAAAATGTTGGAAAAAGTTTTCAAATTGAAAGAACATGGTACAGACGTTAAAACTGAGGTTTTAGCAGGTCTTACAACGTTCCTTGCTATGGCTTACATACTTGCAGTCAACCCAAGTATACTTGGAACTGTAATGGATCCAAACGGTGTATTTGTAGCCACAGCTGTTGCTTCAGCAATTGCAACATTTGTTATGGCGTTCTGGGCTAATTATCCTATAGCACTTTCTGCAGGACTTGGTCTTAATGCTTACTTTGCTTACACAGTATGTCTCGGAGAGCTCGCAGGAGAGGAAGATCCATGGAGAATATGCCTTACAGCTGTATTTGTTGAAGGTCTTATCTTTATTGTTATGTCATTCTTCAAATTTCGTGAGCAGATTATTAATAGCATTCCACAGAACCTGAAATATGGTATTTCTGCTGGTATTGGTCTGTTTATTGCCTTTATCGGTCTTAAGGGCGCCAACGTTATTGTTGCTGATGAGAGCACAACTCTTGCACTTGGTAGCTTTACAAGAGCAGATGTGGTTTTGTGTCTTGTAGGTCTTATGATAATCGTTGTACTTGTTCATTATAATGTTACAGGTGCTGTTCTTATTGGTATTCTTTGCACATGGATTCTTGGTATGATCGCACAGGCAACAGGATGGTGGACAGAGTCAAATGTATTTCCTGATTTCTCAGCTGGTCTTCAGCTTGGAGCAGTTGCAAATACAGCCTTTAAGTTTAATTTTGGTTGGGCAGCAACTCATATTATTGAGTTTATAGCTATTACATTCAGCTTCCTTTATGTAGATCTTTTTGATACTGTTGGTACTGTTGTAGGTGTAGCTGATAAAGCAGGTCTTCTTGATAAAGATGGAAACCTTCCAAGAGTTGGAAGAGTATTTATGTCAGACGCAGTTGGTACAGTTGCAGGTTCATGTCTTGGTACATCAACAGTAACTAGTTTTGTAGAATCAAGTGCCGGTGTTGCTGCAGGCGGTAAGACAGGTCTTACAGCATGTGTAACTGGTGTAATGTTCCTTGTATCACTTGTTCTTAGCCCTATATTCCTTGCAATTCCTTCATTTGCTACATCTCCTGCACTTATTTATGTAGGTATGCTTATGGTAGGAAGCGCTGCCAAGATTAAATTTGACAGTGATGATATTGCTGATGTACTTGGTGCATATATGGCACTTCTTATGATGCCACTTTCATATTCTATTGCTACAGGTATTATGTTCTCAGTTATTACATGGGTAGTAGCAAAAGTATTTGAAGGTAAGGCAAAAGATATTCAACCTGTAATGTGGGTTGTATTTGTACTCTTTGTTCTTAGAATTGTAGTGCTTATTACAAATTTTCAGTAAAAATTTAATATCAGATTAGTAAAAGCTCTTGTTTAAGGTGTTTCCTTAGGCAGGAGCTTTTTTAGCGTTTAAACGGATAGTAGTGACCGACTTTGTGATATTGTTTGACAATAAATTAACATAAAAGTATAATTGTGATTAGTGGATTAATTAGGTGAAAGGTCGGTTATATCTGCTTTTTTTTAACATTAGAGGAATATTTTGGAAGGAGAAAATGATGGCTGAAAAAGAAATATCTCAGGCAGTCATTGGCAGACTCCCACGTTATTTTAGATATCTTGGCGAATTAAAAGAGCGCGGTATAGAAAGAATATCTTCTCAGGAACTTAGCGATATTATGAAGGTTACAGCGTCTCAGATAAGACAGGATTTCAACAATTTCGGTGGATTTGGACAACAGGGATATGGCTACAATGTTGAATATCTGTACGATGAAATAAGTAAGATTTTAGGAATTGATAAACAGCATTCACTTATCATTATTGGTGTTGGTCATTTAGGTCAGGCAATTGCCAATTATACTAATTTTACCAGAAGAGGATTTGTCTTTAAGGGTGCATTTGATACAAATCCTGAATTATATGGTACTAAGATTAAGGATGTAGAAGTTCGACCTATAGAAGAAATAGAAGACTTTGTTATAAAAAACAAGACTGAAATAGCTGTCCTTACAGTTCCTAAAGATCAGGCTAAAAGTCTTGCAGCAAGACTGTCAAAGTGCGGAATTAAGGCAATATGGAATTTTGCTCATGTAGATCTTGATGTTCCTGAAAATGTTCAGGTTGAAAATGTACATTTATCTGACAGTTTGATGAAATTGTCGTATAATATAAACAGGTATGAAAATAAGACAAAGAAATAATAACTTTCAAGGGAAGAATGGAAGGTATTAAATGTCAGATAAAAAAGCACGTTATGATAAAGCACTTAATGGAAAAAATCTACCAATATTAACGACAGATGAGAAATGGCATTATCTTTTTCAGCAGACAAGTATGCCGGATGATGTAAAGAAGCTTGCTGATGAACTGGATGCACTTCTTGATAAACAATCCTCTGTTCGCGAAGATATTAAAAAAGTTAAAAGACTTAAGAAAAAGCTTCTTAGTGAAATTGTTCCATTAAGAGATAAGGCTTCAAAACTAAGTGGTAAGAAAGCTCAGGCAGTTGAAAAAGAAATTGCTGATCATACAAGACTTATTAATGATTGTAATGATAAGATTGAGGATTTTGAAGATGATCTTCTGGATCTTCCAAGAGAAATATATCAGGCTGATTATAAGCTGATGCTTGCTACAATGGAGGTTTGCTATGCTCGACTTCATAAGAACTCTGATGAGATCATGGCAATTGACGAATGGCTAGGAAAAATTCGCGTGCAGCTCAAAAAGAATGTTATAAGGATGCAGGAGCGTGAGATAGAAAACTACAATTTATACTCATATATGCATCAGATATTTGGACCTGAGGTTATAGATATTTTTGATCTTAAATATGACCCTGAGAAGAGACATCCGCTCAGAGCACCGGATGGAAGTTCACAAAAGCATAATCTGTAACTGGTTCAGATATATACCAAACATATATAAAACATGGATTTTAAGATGACTTATTATCCATGTTTTTTGTTTAATACCTGGAGTTTTGAGAAGTTTGTTGTTGGGAATGTGAGGTGACGGTATGAAATATGCTGTAAGCACTGAAGAAATGAAAAGATGCGATCGAAATACAATTAGTCATTTTGGAGTTCAGGGACTTGTTCTCATGGAGAGAGCTGCCTTATGTGTTTGCGATGAGATTGATACTTACAGGGATGAGTTGAATGAAGACAGGAATCTGAAAGTACTTATTCTTGCTGGATGTGGTAATAACGGCGGAGATGGCATTGCTGTTGCAAGACTTCTTAAACAGAGGGGATATAATATTAATGTGTCTTTGGTAGGTGATTATACCAAATGTACAGATCAGTTGATTGCTGAACTTAAGATAGCAGAAAATTATGGCATTTCTGCCGACACATTTTCCAATATAAGAGACAACAAAAGCATATCTGAATGGGATATTATAGTAGATGCATTATTTGGAATAGGCTGTAACAGACCAGTTAGTGGTATGTATGCCGAAGCGGTATCTTATATTAATTCCTGCAAAAAGGAAAGGAAAAAATCTGTTTTGGTGTTATCTGTGGATATGCCATCCGGCGTTAATTCAGATGATGGCAAAGTATTTAATATAGCTGTATGTGCGGATGTTACTGTGACCTTTAATTACATGAAGCTTGGTCAGATAATGTATCCTGGATGTGAATATTGTGGCAGGGTTCTTATCAGAGATGCAGGCATTTATGAAGATGGATTTATGCAAAAGCTTCCACGTGTATTTTATTATGATGAAAATCCGAAGGATCTTTTGCCACTAAGAAAGGCAAATGGAAATAAAGGTACATTTGGAAGGATTCTGGTTATTGCAGGAAGCGATGATATATATGGAGCCTGTGCATTTTGCTCAAGAGCTGCTTTCGGAAGCGGTGCAGGAATGGTTAGAGTATTTACATCTGATAATAATAGAACTGTACTTCAAAGCCAGATTCCTGAAGCAATGATTGATACATATGAATGTGGTAATGAACCTTATGTCATTGAGGCTCTAAGGAACAATCTTAAAAAGGCTTTGGAATGGTCTACAGAAATAATTATAGGACCTGGTCTCGGAACGGGCAAAAAGTCTAAGGCAATTCTTGAAATGGTGCTCGAAGAATATGACAGAAATATTGTAATGGATGCAGATGCTCTTAATATGGTAGCTGAAGATGATGGATTAATGTCTCTTTTAAGCGGTTATTCAAGAGATGAGAAAGGTATAATTATTACTCCTCACCTGGCTGAGTTTGCAAGGCTTTATGGTCTTGATGTGAAAACCTGCAAGGAAAACATAATGGATTATGTTGGAAAGCTTGCATCTAAACTTAATTGTACTGTTATTTGTAAAGATGCCCGTACAATTGTAGCTACTTCACATTCTTCAAAAATGTATATTAATGTTACTGGGAATGATGGCATGGCAACAGCCGGAAGCGGAGATGTTCTTGCTGGTATTGTAGGTGCGCTCTGGCAAAGCGGACTTGATATTTTTGAGGCTGCGTGTGTTGGAACGTATATTCATGGCCTTTCAGGGGACATGGCAGCAGAGAAAAAAGGGAAAGCATCAATGATTGCCAGTGATATAATAGAGTATCTTCCACAAATAATTGATAATAAATAATATATATATGATTTTCTGGAGGTAATTTAAAGTGCTTGATAATTTATGCAGAGTATATGCAAATATTAATCTGGATGCAGTACTTGATAACCTTAAGGCTATGAAGGCTAATATTCCTGAGAATACAAAGATGCTTGCGGTTATAAAAACTGATGGTTATGGATTTGGAGCAGTTCCAATTGCAAGGATGCTTGAAGATGAGAATTTTATCTGGGGATATGCTACGGCAACAGCAGAGGAAGCCTTTGAACTTAGAGATAATGGGGTAAAAAAGCCAATACTGATTCTTGGCTATACTTTCCCATATGCCTATGACAGAATGATATTAGAAAATATCAGACCGGCTGTTTTCAGATATGATATGCTTGAAGAGCTTGGAGAAAGAGCTGAACATTTAAAGGCTCAGGCTCGTAATAATGGCGGATTTATTGAGTATAATGGAGAAAAAGTAAACGTAGATAGTATCAGGGTACATATAGCAGTTGATACAGGTATGTCAAGAATAGGTATTACACCGGATGATGAGGGAATCTGTTTTATAAAAAAGGCATTTGAAACAAAGGGAATTATCGTTGAAGGAATATTTACACATTTTGCCAGAGCTGATGAAGCAGATCTTTCTGATGCGCACCATAAAAAGGATGTCTATGCAAAATTTTTGGACAGAGTAAAAAAAGAGCTTGGACGGAAAATAGAAATATGTCACTGTGCAAATTCTGCAAGTATTATTGATATGCCAGAGTCATCAATGGACATGGTTAGAGCTGGCGTTTCAATGTATGGAATGTGGCCTTCAGAAGAGGTTTCAAAAAATAAAGTCGAAATAAAGCCGGTACTTGAACTGAAATCTAATATAGTATATATAAAGGATGTTCCAAAGGGTACTCCTGTAAGCTATGGAGGCACTTATGTAACTGATAAGCTTACAAGGATTGCTACGATACCAGTAGGTTATGGAGATGGATATCCAAGAAGCTTATCTAATAAAGGTTTTGTTTTAATTAGAGGAAAAAAGGCCAGGATTCTTGGCAGAGTGTGTATGGATCAGTTTATGGTTGATATTACTGATATTTTTGATGCCAAAGAAGGAGATGAGGTTACCTTAATTGGAAGAGATGGAGATATTGAAATAACAATTGAAGAACTTGGAGATATGAGCGGACGATTTAATTATGAGCTTGCCTGTGACCTTAATAAACGTATTCCAAGGGTTTATAATAGAAAATAAGTATATATAAAAGGAAGTTTGGGTTTTAACCAAACTTCCTTTTTGCATTTTCATATTGTCTGTTTATTTCTACAAGAGAATCATTGTCTCCATCTGGATTGTCCGGATGGTATATTTTTACCAGAGAACGATATTTTCTTTCAACACTTTCGAGAGAACGACATCCTGCAAAGAAATTAAAGTTTTCATAATCAGAAGAACGGCTATTTTGAGAAGCTTTTTGGTGGTGTCTATTATCAGTTTCCTCTTCATAGTCATCATCTTCATCGTAGTCATCATCTTCATCATAGTAATCATCATCTTCTTCATAATATTCGTCTTCATAATATTCATTTTCATCATAATTATCTTCTTCGTCGTAACCATCTTCCTCATAAAAATCAGATAGTCTTGGACGTTTTCGGAAACTTACTGCAGAAGCTTTTGACGGAATTTTTTTTCTTCTGTGAGAGTTTTCATATTGCATTTCATGCTGGTCTGAATAATCGTAATTATTTCTGTTATATAATATTGGATCATCATTTTCAAATTCATTTCGATGTTTTTTTAACCATTTTACATAGGAACGCTGATAATGTTTGTTTGCAGCGGCAGGAAATAATTTATAATATCTGCCCTGGAATATATCCATAACAGAGCGTCTTCCAAAAAGTGAGAAAATAACATAAAAAAGGCCGTCAATTGCTGCTGTAAATACCATATATGGTGCACATGCAGTTATTGCAAAAATAACAAATAGAGTGCTTGCAACAGGTATTATCAGTATAATTGTCAGTACAATAAGAAACAGATACATCCAGGTATCTTTATTTGCCTGAGCTGTGTTGTTCCATATACTTATAGTTGTTGTAAACATCGAATTTATCATGTCCATATTCAGGTGAAATGGAAATTCTGCAGGAATAGGATCAATATGTGAGAAAGTAATAAACACTGACAGGACAAGGCTTATAAGATAGAGTATTCCTGTTAAAGGAAGAAGTGCTATCAATAATCTTATTAATTTCCAAAGAACATTAAAATAAAAATCAAGCATTGATAGAACAGCTTTAAAAATATATATAAGAAAATTTAAAGATGTTGAAATCAATAAAGCAGCAAATGATAACATGAATAATATAAAGCTCCCTTCAAATTGCTTCATCTTGTAAATGAAACTAAAACTTTTTCATAAGAACAATTTTAGGCTAAGTATGTAAAAACAGCAAGAAAATTTAATTGTTCAGACAATAGGACGAAAGAACAGGCCCTTATCCATTCATGATAAAAGAGAAGATTATCAGCTTTTACTGTGGTTATCATCCTTGACTGATATATGACAAAAGGTGTATAGTTGAACGTGACATTTTGCGTCAAAATGGAAATTATATAATAGTAAAAATGTTTTATTTTATATAAATTCATTGATGATTTTTATTATGACAAAAAGTGTGATATTAAATAAAGGAGATGAAAATATGGATGATGGTGGGCCTTCTGTCTTTATAGTTCTTTTTGCGTTATTTTTGCTTGCAGATGTATTTATTTATGGATTTGGTTCTGCAATAGCTAATTTAAGAGAAGAAGATATAGAAAAGAAGATCGAAGAAGATAAAGCATCTGGAAAGACCCAAAATAATAAAAGAGATGCCAGACTATTAAAATATGTTGAAAATAACAGAAAATATCGCAATGCTTCAAACGTATTTGCAAGACTTACTAATATTTTAGTTGGTATTTGTTGTGTTCCTGCGTTTGTAAGTGCTTTTTCAAAGATAAATCTGTTTACGGGAGTTCCATTTATTAATGCAATTACAATGATAATTGCTGTTTTAATTCTTATATGGATAATGTCTACATTTGGAGTTGTTATTCCATACAGACTTGCAGCTTTAGCACCTTATAAATGGGCTACAGCATGTATGTTCCCGGTTGAATGTATTATTGTAATTCTTTCACCATTTGCATTTTTGATTAAAGTAACCGCTGGTGGAATACTTAGAATCTTTGGCGTAAGATATGATGTTGACGATACTGATGTTACTGAAGAAGAGATAATGTCTATGGTAACTGAAGGTCAGGAACAGGGCGTATTACAGGATTCCGAGGCGGATATGATTACAAATATTATCGAGTTTTCTGATAAGCAGGCCAAAGATATTATGACTCACAGAAAATCAATGGTTGCAATAGATGGTACTATGAATCTTCAGGAAGCTGTAAATTTCATGTTAGATGCCAATAACAGTAGATTTCCGGTTTATCTTGATAATATAGACCATATAATTGGAATTCTTCATATAAGAGATGCTATGAAGCTTCTTGCAAGTGAAGATGAAGATGTGAAACAGGAAACACCAATACGAAAGATAAAGGGACTTTTAAGACAGCCAAAGTATGTTCCTGAAACTAAAAATATTGATTCTTTGTTTCATAGTATGCAATCGACTAAGACACAGATGGTAATTGTAATCGATGAATATGGGCAGACCTCAGGACTTGTATCAATGGAAGATATACTTGAGGAAATTGTTGGAAATATTCTTGATGAATATGATGATGAGACAACTTATATTGAACCAACAGCAAATGATGGTGAATATATTATTGAAGGAAAGACTCCTTTGGAAGATTTGGAGAAAAGCCTTGGACTTAAGTTTGAAAATGAGGAAGTTGAAACTGTCAACGGCCTTTTAATAAGCAGACTTGAGCATATACCAGCAGAAAATGAGGAGTTTAATTGTGATATTGAAGGCTATAATTTCAAGATTTTAACAGTTAAGAATCATATGATTACAAGTGTACTTGTAACAAAGCTGGAAGAAAATACAGAAGAAAATTCTGATGAACAGACAACTGCATCAGAAGGAGCAAACTAGTTTTTCAAATGGGAAACCATTTAAAGGATTTTATAGTGATCTGCGTATGGCAGATTGAATTTAGGAGGAAATATGTCAGGACATTCAAAATTTGCAAACATTAAGCACAAGAAAGAGAAAAATGATGCTGCAAAGGGTAAGATTTTTACTATTATTGGTAAGGAAATTGCAGTAGCTGTTAAAGAAGGTGGTCCAAATCCGGATAATAACTTCAAGCTTGCTACAGTTATTGCAAAGGCTAAAGCAAACAACATGCCTAATGAAACTATTGAAAGAGGAATCAAAAAAGCTTCAGGTGAAGGCGGAAACGTTGATTATAAAACAATTACTTATGAAGGATATGGTCCTGGTGGTACAGCTATCATAGTAGAAGCACTTACAGATAACACAAACAGAACAGCTTCTAATGTAAGAAGCGCATTTACAAAGGGAAATGGAAGCATTGGTACACCTGGTTGCGTATCATTTATGTTTGATAAAAAGGGACAGATTATCATTGATAAAGAAGAGTGCAGCATGTCATCAGAGGATCTTATGATGGTAGCACTTGATGCAGGAGCTGATGATTTTAAGGAAGAGGATGACAGCTATGAAATCCTTACTGCTCCAGATAATAGTTTCCAGTCTGTAGTAGAAGCTCTTGAGAAAGAGAATATCGCAACTGTTTCAGCTGAGATTACCATGATTCCACAGAATTATGTATCTGTAACAGATGCTGATAGCGTTAAGTATATTCAGAGAATCCTGGATCTTCTTGATGAAGATGATGATGTTCAGGCAGTTTATCACAACTGGGATGAAGAAAATTAAAAACAAATAAGTGGGAGTGGGGGTCCTGAAATGAGACTGAAAAAGACATGGGTTTCATATTGTGTCTGGTTATTATATTGCATATTTAATATTTCGCTTTTGGCGTTATCAGGGTATTTTTCAGGGCTTTTTCCCTCACAAAACAGATTTATATTCACAGGTGCCTTTACATTACTTGTCAGCGGTGGCATTGCCATACTGACATTTTTGTGCTGGCATCTTTTTGATTATTTTTATCAGCGTGAATTTTCAAAGAAGCCGTTATTCAGGGTATTTGATATTATTACAGTACTTTTGACTTTCGGTGGTGGTATTTTATACAGAATATATATATTAAGACAGAATACTGCAGGTATTGATGGAGATACCTGGTTATATGAGAAATCGGTTCTTACTCTTGAGAATAATCCGATTTCACATGCCAATATACTTAATTTTATTTATGAACATGTTTTAAGGTTTATACTTACTTTTACCGGTAATAATGAATACATTGCCTGCTTATATCAGATTGGACTTCAAACTGTTGCAATACTTTTGGTATATTTTGCAGTAAGAATGTTTAATGGTGTTGCAGGTGCACTTTGTTTTGCAATATATATGGAGTTTATGCCGTTATATACGGAGAAGATGCATTTATTATCTAATGCTTATGTTTTTTACGTATTATTCGGATTAGAGCTCTTTTTGGCCTCGGCTTTTCTAAAAGGGGCATGTATAGATCTGTACAAGAATAAAGTTTCCTATATATGGATGCTGTTTGTCGGCGCATTTATGGGATTTATGCTTTATGTTGATGCTGGTACAGGAATGGTATTTGTAATGGTTATTGCTGTTATTAGTACCGTTAAAGGAAAATTGAAAAATAAATTAATTGATATATTAGTTGTATCAGTAGGAGCGGTTATTTCTTTTATATTGATGCTTGCTCAGTATGCGGGTGTAAGTAATGTGTTGATTACTTTTAATGAATGGATAAATACTTATCTTCATAATTTGGATAAAATATCAATTTTTACTGTGTATTCACAGTATAGAGAATATTATCTTGTTACATTTATATTTATGATCATTGCAGCTACAGGTTTTTTGAAATGGAGAAAATATCAATGTTCCTCTCCATGGCTATTTATGTGTGTTGCGGTTACTGTTTTTATACCATTTTTGGGACCTACAGTGCTTAACTGTGAGGAAATGGCAACACTTTTTTATGCAATAGTAATTGGCTGCGGTGTATCCTGTATATTCTTCGATCCGCTTGTTGGTGAAGAGGATATGGTTGTGGAAAATCAGATAGAAAAAGACAGTGAAACAAAATTGGATTTGGATGAAGAATCTGAAGAAAGCAAAGCTGTTATTGAACAATCATCCATGGTAGTTAAACCAGATTCAAAAGGAAATGAGGATGGATTAGAGATAATATCTGAAGGTACAGATAGTGAATCTAATGTAGTTTCAGAGGAAAATAATACAGAATTAGAGGCTGAAGCTAAGATAATAGAAGAAAACACAGAAGAAGCTGAAGCTAAAGAAATAGAAGAAAACACAGAAGAAGCTGAAGCTAAAGAAATAGATGAAAATGAAGAAGCTGAAGTAATAGAAGAGAATACAGAACAAATAATAGAAGCATCAGAAAAAGAACTGGAAGTAGTAGAAACTGTAGATGATGAAGCCTCAGAGGAGGTTGCAAGCAGCATGATCATTGAAAACAGACCTGAAGAATCAGAAGTTATAAAAATCGATCTTGAAAAAGAGAGAGAAAAGAGACAAAAATTCATACCTGAGGGAATGGTTCTTCCTATAGGTGATGAGGATCTTATGGATGTAAAACCTAATATTAAACTTCCAGGTCTTGAAGATATTGGAACAATTGAACTTGATAAGCATAAAACGCATGAATTAGATAATGTTCTAAAATCTGGCTTTGATGATGATTTTGATATTGATATTACTCCAGGCGATGATTTTGATATCTGATACATAGAGAATTTTGGAGGAACAAAATGAAAATAGAAGATTTAAAGGCGTATGAGGTTCTCGAAAAGAGGACCATAAGTGATCTTAATTCGGAAAGCTATATTGTTAAGCATAAAAAAACAGGAGCAAGACTGGCTCTTCTTTCTAATGATGATGACAATAAGGTGTTTTATATTGGATTTAGAACACCACCAAAAAATTCAACAGGTGTGGCTCACATTATTGAACATACTGTACTTTGTGGTTCTAAAGACTTTCCTATCAAGGATCCTTTTGTTGAACTTGTAAAGGGATCACTTAATACATTTTTAAATGCTATGACCTATCCGGATAAGACAGTTTATCCTGTTGCAAGCTGCAATGACACAGATTTTCAGAATCTGATGCATGTATATCTGGATGCTGTTTTTTATCCTAACATTTATAAGACAGAAAAGATTTTTAAGCAGGAAGGCTGGCACTATGAGATGGAGGCTGAAGATAAAGAGCTTACCATAAATGGTGTTGTATACAATGAAATGAAAGGTGCTTTTTCATCATCAGATGATGTACTTTTCAGAGAGATACAAAACTCTCTTTATCCTGATATTACATATGGAATTGAGTCAGGCGGAGATCCTGAAGTGATTCCAGAACTAACTTATGAAGAATATCTTGATTTTCACAGGAAATATTATCATCCTTCAAACAGCTATATTTATTTGTATGGAAATATGGATATGGCAGAGAAGCTTGATTATATGGATCGTGAATATCTTTCAAAGTTTGATTCTCTTACAGTAGATTCGGAAATAGGTACACAGAAGGCATTTGAAGAACCTAAGGAAATTCATAAAAGATATCCTATTTTGAAGGATGAATCTGAAGAGAATAATACTTTCCTTACCTATAATTGCAGCGTAGGAACAAGCCTTGACAGAAAGACTTATATTGCATTTGATGTTCTTGATTATGCTCTTTGTTCAGCTCCCGGAGCAGTTATAAAGACAGCTCTTACACAGAAGGGTATTGGCCAGGAAGTATTTAGTGATTATGATAATGGAATTAAGCAGCCGCTTTTTGCTATTGTTGCAAAGAATGCCAATGCATCTCAGAAAGATGAATTTGTTAAGACAATTGAAGATATTCTTAGAGATCAGGTAAAAAATGGAATTGATAAAAAGGCTCTTCTTGCCGGACTTTCATATGATGAATTCAAATACAGAGAAGCTGATTTTGGAAGGTTTCCTAAGGGACTTCTTTATGGTTTACAGGTTCTCGACAGCTGGCTTTATGATGATATGAAACCTTGGATTCATGTAGAGGCAAATGACACTTTTGCTGAGCTTAGGAAAGAGGTGGAAGGTCATTATTTTGAAAATCTTATTGAAAAATATATTCTTAACAATAATCATAAGACAGTTCTTTTGCTGGAGCCAGAAAAAGGTCTTACAGAGAAGAAAGATGCTGAACTTACAGCTAAATTAAAAGCTTATAAGGAAAGTCTTTCAAAAGAAGAGATAGAAAAGATTGTAAGGGAAACAAAGGAATTAAAGGTTTATCAGGAAGAACCTGACGCACCTGAAGATCTTGCAAAGATTCCTCTTCTTACAAGAGCTGATATGAGAAAGGAAGCTGATACATTTAAGTATGAGTTAAGAAGAGCTGGTGATACAAAGGTACTATTCCATGATATTTTTACCAATGGAATTGGATATCTTAATTTTATATTTGATATGGCAAAGGTTCCAAATGAACTTCTTCCATATGCAACAGTTTTGAAAAAGGTGCTTGGACTTCTGGATACAGAGAATTACAAGTATGGAGATCTTTTTAATGAAATAAATATTAAGACAGGTGGAATTTCCGGTGGAATAACTACATATACTGACTCTGATAATGTGGATAAGTATAAGACAACTTTTGAGATTGGTGTAAAAGTCCTCTATAATAATCTTTCTGAAGGTTTCAGGCTGGTAAAAGAAATAATTCTTAGTTCTAAGCTGGATGATTCGAAGAGGATTAAAGAAATTCTTGAAGAACAGGTTTCAAGAATGGAGTCAGATCTTGCTTCTTCAGGAAGTCATACAGCAGCTGTCCATGGACTTTCGTATGTTTCACCTACAATGTATATTTCCGACAGTGTGAGTGGAATCAGAGCATATAGACAGTTTGCAAAGCTTGCTTCAAATTTTGATAATGAAAGTGTAAGAAAGGACCTTACTGATAAACTTACGCAGTTATCAAAAATTATTTTCAGACCTGAAAATCTTATGGTTGATTATACTGCAGATGAGAAGGGCTATGAAGAGATTGAGAAACTTACATGTGAGTTTACAGGAGCTCTTCATACTGAAAGTATCGAAACAAAAGGGTTTGAGATTTATCCTGAAAAGCTTAATGAAGCATTTAAGACACCAGGTCAGGTTCAGTATGTTTGCAGAGCTGGTAATTATGTATCAAAGGGGCTTAAGTATACAGGTTCACTTAGAGTTCTCAAGGTTATGATGGGATATGATTATCTGTGGAAAAACATAAGAGTTCTTGGAGGTGCTTATGGATGCGGAAGTACTTACTTCAAGAACGGAGATGCTTTCTTCTCAACATATAGAGATCCTAATCTTAAAAGAAGTATCGAAGTATTTGAAAAGGCATCTGAATATATCAGGAACTTTGAAGCTGATGAAAGAACAATAACTCAGTTTATAATAGGTGCAATAAGTGAACTTGATACACCAAAGACTCCTTCTGCAAAGGGAACTTATGGACTTGTAGCTTATATGAGCAATACAACAATGGAAAAGGTTCAGAAGGACAGAGATGATCTTCTTGCAACTAATCAGGAAACAATAAGGGGGCTTGCTGATTATATAGATGCATTTATGGAAGATGATTGTGTATGTGTAATTGGTAGTGCTGAAAAGATAGAAGAAGACAAGGATATATTTGATAGTATTGATACCCTTGCCTATAGCAAAGATAATTGAAAGGAACAGAATGGATATAAACAGCTATAAGACAGGCTTTATAACACTTATAGGAAGGCCAAACGTTGGTAAGTCAACTTTGATGAACAATATAATAGGTCAGAAGATTGCCATAACCTCAAACAGACCTCAGACAACAAGAAATAGAATTCAGACAGTATATACAGATGATACCTGTCAGATGATTTTTCTTGACACTCCGGGTATTCATGAAAGTAAGAATAAACTTGGGGAGTATATGCTGAAGGTTGCAAAGAGTACACTGGAAGAGGTGGATGTGATTTTGTGGCTTGTCGAGCCAAGTACATTTATAGGTGCTGGAGAGCAGTATATTATAGAACAGCTTAGAAGTTGTAAAAAGCCCGTAATTCTCGTAATTAATAAGATTGATACGGTTGAAAAGTCAGAACTTGAAAAATATATTGCAGCTTATAAGGCTAAGCTTGATTTTGCTGATATCATACCTGTTTCTGCCAAAAAGAGGGAAAATATCGATACACTTGTTGAAGGAATTAAAAAGTTTCTTCCTTTTGGTCCTCCTTTCTATGATGAGGATACAATTACAGATCAGCCTGAGAGACAGATTGCAGGAGAAATAATACGAGAAAAAGCTCTGAGATTACTAAAAGAAGAAGTGCCACATGGTATAGCAGTTACTGTAGAGACTATGAGGGTAAGAGGGCTTGAACCAGATTCCTATGAGGAATACGATCCTGACAGCATTATGGATATTAATGCAACAATTATTTGTGAGAGAGATTCTCATAAGATGATAATAATCGGAAAAAAGGGATCAATGATTAAGAAGATTGGTACACAGGCAAGAAAAGACATTGAAAAAATGGTTGGCTGTAGAGTGAATCTTCAGATTTGGGTAAAGGTCAGAAAAGACTGGAGAGATGACATGTCCCAAATGAAGAATTTTGGATATGACATCAAAGGAAACTGATGCAAAATGATTTAACTCAGGTAAGGGGAATGGTTTTAAAGCATGCACCGGTTGGTGATTATGACTGGGTAGTAACCATTCTTACAATAGAACTTGGTAAAATAACAGCTTTTGCCAAGGGTGCCAGAAAACCTTCAGGTAAGCTTTCGGGTAATGTGGAACCGTTTTGTTACGGGACATTTAAATTATATGCAGGGAGAACTTCTTATAATATAGTTGAAGCGGATATTCAAAATTATTTTGAAAGTTTCAGAATGGATTTAGATGGAGCTATTTATGGTACTTTTTTCCTGGAGATTGCTGATTATTATTGTCATGAGAATGATATAGATACTGCGCTTCTGGGACTTTTATATATGTCGCTTCGCGCTTTGGAAACTGATTCAATTGATAACAGACTGGTCAGATGCATATATGAGATAAAAAGTCTTAGCATAGAAGGTGAATATCCGGGACCGCCACTTGATAGAAGGTGGCAGGATGCAACAGTTTATACAATGGATTTTATAGTTAAGTCTTCTGTTCAGAAGTTGTATACGTTTTCTGTGAAAGATGATATTCTTCATGAACTGATGAATGTTACAGATATTTTCAGAAAAAGATTTATTGACAGACAGATGAAGAGCTTTGAAATGGTTTCATCACTTGAAAATAATGTTGAAAAACTATAATGAGTTGGATATAATTGTGTTGTTTTGATTATAGGATTGTGAGAAAAAGAGGTTGGTAATGTACAGGTTATCTGAAAAGAAAACTGTAAAAACAATTATCACTGCGATGCTTTTTTGTTTTCTACTTGTAGGATGTGGGACGTTTAATCCTGCAGATGCTGAAGTTTCTACTATTAGTATTGACAAAGAAGAAAATATTACAAGTGTAGTGGTAGATAGCTTTGAACAGGATTATTATGATTTGGAAGAACTACGAACAATGATAAATTCGGAAATTAGTTCTTTTAATATAGAATATGGTGAAGGATGCGCTTCTCTGGAAGACCTGACACAGGAAGATGGACAGGTGAAGATGGTTATGAAATATAGCTCAGCATCCAATTATTCTCATTTTAATCAGATTGCATTGTTTTATGGAACAGTATCTGAAGCTTTGATGAGAGGATACGATTTGTCAGTTGATTTTTACAATACTGACGGGGAGCAGGTTTCTGCTGAGGATATTAGCAGTTTGTCTGAACAGCATATAGTTATTACAGCAGATAATTCAAATATTGATACACCATATAAAATAAAGTATATGACATCAGGGGTAACTCTTAACGGGTCCAGTGAAGCGATATTACCAGAAACTTCAGACGGAAATGTTTATCTTATTCTTGAGAAATAATTGATTAAAAATCATATAAATATGTAAGTTAGGAAGGAAAAGTCATGGAAAACAGCGCAAAAACAATGGAGAAAATTATAGCACTTGCAAAGGGTAGAGGTTTTATCTATCCTGGTTCAGAAATATACGGAGGTCTTGCAAATACATGGGATTACGGTAATCTTGGTGTTGAGCTTAAGAACAATGTTAAAAAGGCATGGTGGCAGAAATTTGTACAGGAAAATAAATATAATGTAGGTGTAGACTGTGCTATTCTTATGAACCCACAGACATGGGTTGCAAGTGGACATCTTGGCGGTTTTTCAGATCCTCTTATGGATTGTAGAGAATGTCATGAGAGATTCCGTGCAGATAAGATTATTGAGGATTATGCTGCAGAAAATAATATTGAGCTTGACGGAAGTGTAGATGGATGGAGTCAGGAAAAAATGATGCAGTTCATCGAGGATAACAAAGTTCCTTGCCCAACTTGTGGAAAACATAATTTTACAGATATTCGTCAGTTTAATCTTATGTTTAAGACATTTCAGGGTGTTACAGAAGATGCAAAGAATACAGTTTATCTTCGTCCTGAAACAGCTCAGGGTATCTTTGTGAACTTTAAGAATGTTCAGCGTACATCAAGAAAGAAAATTCCTTTTGGAATTGGTCAGATTGGTAAGTCATTTAGAAATGAGATCACACCTGGTAACTTTACTTTCCGTACAAGAGAGTTCGAGCAGATGGAACTTGAGTTTTTCTGCGAGCCTGATACAGATCTTGAGTGGTTCCAGTATTGGAGAAATTTCTGCATAAACTGGCTTAAGTCTCTTGGAATGAAAGATGATGAGATGAGAGTAAGAGATCATGATAAAGAAGAGCTCTCTTTCTATAGTAAAGCAACAAGTGATATCGAGTTCCTTTTCCCATTTGGATGGGGTGAGCTTTGGGGTATTGCTGACAGAACAGATTATGATCTTACAAGACATCAGGAAACTTCAAAAGAAGATCTTACATATTTTGATGATGCCAAGAATGAGAGATATATTCCTTATGTAATTGAGCCATCACTTGGTGCTGATCGTGTTGTACTCGCATTCCTTTGTGGAGCTTATGATGAAGAAGAAATTGCTGAAGGCGATGTAAGAACAGTTCTTCATTTCCATCCTGCACTTGCTCCAGTTAAGATTGGTGTTCTTCCTCTTTCAAAGAAGTTAAACGAAGGTGCAGAAAAAGTATTTGAAAAGCTTTCAAAGAAATATAATTGTGAATTTGATGATAGAGGAAATATCGGTAAGAGATATCGTAGACAGGATGAAATAGGAACTCCTTTCTGCATTACATATGACTTTGATTCTGAGACAGATGGTATGGTTACTGTAAGATTTAGAGATTCAATGGAGCAGGAGCGTGTAGCTATTGATTCTCTTGAAGAATATTTTGCAGATAAATTCACATTTTAATATTTAGTTTATGATTGGTTTTTCAAAGTGCTTATTTTAAGCACTTTGAAAAATATTAATATAGTAGCGAAATGAGGTTTGGTAATGAAACAATTTACTTCAAAAGAACTTAGAAAACAATGGATTGAGTTCTATAAAGAGAGAGGACACGTAGATGTAGGTGCTGTATCACTTGTATCTGATGGATCTACGGGTGTTCTGTTTAATGTAGCTGGTATGCAGCCATTAATGCCATACTTACTTGGTCAGAAGCATCCTCTTGGAACAAGACTTTGCAATGTTCAGGGATGTGTTCGTACAAACGATATAGATTCTGTAGGTGATAAGAGCCATGTTACTTTCTTCGAGATGATGGGAAGCTGGAGTCTTGGAGATTACTTTAAAAAAGAAAGATGCCAGTGGAGTTTTGAATTATTGACACAGGTATTTGGATTTGATGCAGATCATCTTGCAGCTACTGTTTTTGCAGGTGATGAGAATGCTCCAAGAGATGAAGAGGGAGCAGCTTGCCGTATAGAATCAGGCTTCAAAAAGGAAAATGTGTATTATCTTCCTGCTGATGATAACTGGTGGGGACTCGAATATGGTCCATGTGGTCCTGATTCAGAAATGTTTTATATTGCTGATGTTCCAGATTGTGGTCCGGATTGCGGTCCTGGATGTGATTGTGGAAAATATACAGAACTTGGTAATGATGTATTTATGCAGTATGAGAAGCATCATGATGGTTCACTTACACCACTTAAGCAGAAAAATGTAGATACTGGATGGGGACTTGAAAGAATACTTGCATTCCTTAATGGTACAAAGGATGTTTATCAGACAGACCTCTTTACATCAGCTATTGCATATATTGAAAAGGTATCCGGAGAAAAATACGGAGCAGATGATACTAAGACAAAATCCATGAGAATTCTTGCAGACCATCTTCGTACTTCTGTAATGCTTATTGGAGATGAGGCAAAGCTTCTTCCTTCGAATACAGGTGCTGGCTATATTCTCAGAAGACTTATCCGTCGTGCAGTAAGACATGGAAGAGTTCTAGGTCTTAAAAAAGAAAATCTTCTTGCTGTAGCAGGAATATATATTGATGAAGTATATAACGACAGTTATCCACTTCTTGTAAAGAATCGTGATTTTATTCTTCAGGAGCTTCAGAAAGAAATTGAACGTTTTGAAAGTACTCTTGAAAATGGTATGAAAGAACTTAATAAGATTCTTTCTGCTGTAAAAGAAGATAATAAGAATACTATTGATGGAAATTCAGCTTTTTATCTTTATGATACATTTGGATTCCCTCTTGAACTTACAGTAGAGATGGCGCAGGAACAGTCAATTTCTGTTGATGAGGATGGTTTCTATAAGGCTATGGAGCAGCAGAAGCAGAAGGCAAGAGATAATCAGAATTTCTCAGCCAAGTTATCTGTTGGAAGCAGTGCAGTATTTGATAGTCTTGATGAAAATGCAGTAACAGAATTTACAGGTTATGAAAAGCTTGTTGATGAAAGCAGCGTTATTGCTATTGCTTCAGGTGATAATCTTGCAGATAGATTGGAGACAGGTGCTCAGGGAACCATTGTGGTTACAAATACACCTTTCTATGCAACTATGGGTGGTCAGGTTGGAGATAAGGGAATTATTTCAGGACCTGATGGAGAGTTTAAGGTACTTGATACTATTAAACTTCCAAATAACAGAGTTGGACATGTGGGTGAGGTTGTTAGCGGAACAGTTTCAAAGAATGATAAAGTCTGTTTAAAGGTTGATGAGACTCTTCGTATGAATACCTGCAGAAATCACTCTGCAACACATCTTCTTCAGAAAGCTCTTCAGGAGGTTCTTGGAGATGGTGTAGAACAGCAGGGATCATATCAGGATAGTGATAGAACCAGATTTGATTTCAGTTATTCTCAGGCAATGACTGCTGATGAAATACATGAAGTTGAGAAAAAGGTAAATGCCAAGATTCTTGAAGGACTTAGTGTTGATACCAAGGTAATGTCTCTTGAAGAAGCCAAGAAGACAGGTGCAATGGCTCTGTTTGGTGAAAAGTATTCTGATAATGTAAGAGTTGTAAATATGGGTGACTGGTCTATTGAACTTTGTGGTGGTACTCATGTTAAGAACACTTCACAGATCGGCCAGTTCAAGATTGTTTCAGAAGGCGGTGTTGCTGCAGGTGTACGTCGTATCGAGGCACTTACAGGTTCTAATGCTCTTAATTTCCATGAAGAGCAGGAAAATAAACTTAAAGAAGCAGCAGCTCTTCTTAAAACTAATCCGGTAGATCTTGTAGCTCATATTAAAAAGCTTCAGGAGGAACTTAAGGCAGTAAAGAGTGAAAATGAATCTCTTAAGAGCGCACAGGCTAAGGAAGCTCTTGGTGATGTTATGGATCAGGTACAGGAAATCAAGGGAGTAAAACTTCTTGCAACAAGCGTAAAGGGCGTAGATATGAATGGCCTTAGAGATTTAGGAGACCAGCTTAAGACAAAACTTTCTGAAGGTGTTATTGTCCTGATATCAGAAGCTGATTCTAAGGTTAACATGGTTGCTATGGCTACAGATGGTGCTATAAAGAGTGGAGCTCATGCTGGAAACCTTATTAAAGGAATTGCTGCACTTGTAGGTGGAGGCGGCGGTGGCCGTCCTAATATGGCACAGGCTGGTGGTAAGAATCCATCAGGAATTGATGCTGCTATAGCTGAAGCTGCAAAGGTTCTTGAAGGTCAGATTAAGTAATATAAGTTTAATTTATATTTGCTTTATAGAATAATTAATATATACCAAAAAAGTTCTTGACGAATTAATTTTTTATGTTAAAATATACTTGTTGTGTTATAAAAAACAACAAATAACCCAATCAGCCAAGAACTTGAAGGGACTGAAGGGAGGGTAAGAGTAGAGATGTCAACAGTAATAGTTAAAGAAAACGAAACTTTAGATAGTGCATTACGTCGTTTTAAGAGAAGTTGTGCTAAGGCTGGTATTCAGCAGGAAATTCGTAAAAGAGAACATTACGAGAAGCCAAGTGTTAGACGTAAGAAGAAGTCTGAAGCAGCAAGAAAACGTAAATATAACTAATCGTTAATTAAGAGGTCCTTGGTTGGTACAATCAAGGACCTTTTTTCTGTTCAAAAATAAGAAATATGTTATAATTATGATTGTTTTGTTGTGTTTTTAATTTAGTACAATAAAAATTTGTCTGCAAAATATTTATATATGCATAATGTGCTTAAACACGAAAATGTGAACAGTTCGGATTATTATTAGGAGATAATTATGCTGATTTTTTTGGCTGCTGTATTTATTCTAGTTATATTGGTCATAATTATTATATATCACGATATGCATAATTTTGTGGTACGTTATTATGACATTGAAACAGATAAGTTAAAAGAAGACAGGACTTTTTGTCTTTTATCGGATTTACATGATAATTCTTATGGGGAAAATAATATCAGACTTGTCGATGCTATAGATAAAGTGTCTCCAGATGCCATTCTTGTTGCAGGGGATATGATAACTGCTCATCATGCTTCTCTAAATCAGAATACAAAGCCGGCAATAAGTTTATTTAAGGCTTTGGCTGATAAGTATCTTTTTTTTATAGGAAATGGGAATCATGAGTTTAAAATTCGGGAATATACGGATTTATATGGAGATGCATATGACAAGTATCTTGAAGAGCTAAAGGCGCTTAATCTGGATATAATGATAAATGAGTTCAATGAAATGCCTGGTGATAATGTGAGGGTTTACGGGCTTGAACTGAATTATTATTTTTTTCGTAAGTTGTTCAAAAATCCAATGGATAAAGGGTATCTTAATAAAAAATTAGGAGAATGTGATAAAAAGTATTTTAATATTCTGATCGCACATAATCCTATATATTTTGATGAATATGTTGACTGGGGAGCAGATTTAATCGTTTCGGGACATATTCATGGTGGTATAGTAAGGCTTCCTTTTATAGGTGGAATAATATCACCTACATATAATCTTTTTCCGAAATTTGATGGAGGAAGGTTTGACAATGGAAAACAAACCATGATTCTTAGCAGAGGACTTGGAACGCATACAATTCCTGTGAGGTTCTATAATCCCGGAGAACTTTCAGTAATAAGAATTCATGGAAAAGGGGAGAGAAAGAAGGTATAAAAAATGTCGCTTGAGGTTAAGTTGCAGGTTTTTGATGGACCATTGGATCTGCTGATGCATCTTATTGATAAAGATAAGATTGATATTTTTGATATTCCTATTGTGAGTATTACAGAACAGTATATGGATTATATCAAAAAGATGCAGAGAAATGACATGGAAGTAACCAGTGAATTTCTTGTAATGGCAGCTACTCTTATGGATATAAAGTGCAAAATGCTTCTTCCCAAAGAAATCAATGAGGATGGTGAAGAGGAAGATCCAAGAGCTGAACTTGTTGAGAAATTGCTCGAATATAAGATGTACAAATTTATGGCTGCAGAACTTAGAGACAGACAGGTTGATGCAGGTATGCAGCTTTACAGAAAGAAAAACGTACCGGCGGAAGTACTTGATCATGAAGAACCAATTGATTATGAAGAGCTTTTTGGAGATATGAATCTTGCCAAATTAAATAAGATATTTCAGCAGCTTTTAAAGAGGCAGGAAGATAAGCTCGATCCTATCAGAAGTAAGTTTGGCGATATTGAAAAAGAAGAGATTGATATGGATGCCAAAACTCTTTATATCAGAGCGTATATCAGAGAACATAATGTGTTTAGTTTTAGACAGCTTTTGGAAAAACAAAATAGTAAGCTTGAAATAATTGTTACGTTCCTGGTTGTTCTTGAAGAAATGAAACTTGGAGAAATAGAAATCGACCAAAGAGAGATTTTTGGCGATATTATGATTACATCAAGGAAGGCAAGTTAAATGACTATTGAACAAGGTGCTGCGGCAGTAGAAGCAATACTTTTTACTATGGGAGATTCAGTTGAATTATCTGCAATTGCGGAAGCTCTTTCAGAAAAAGTTTCAGAGGTTAAAGAGCAGATTGAATATCTTAAATCAAAATATGAAAAAGAAGATAGCGGAATAGGTATACTGGAACTGGATAAATCGGTTCAGCTTTGCACAAAGAAAGAGATGTATGAGTATCTTGTACATATAGCTGCAAAGCCTAAAAAGATAACGCTTACTGATGCGTTAATGGAAACACTGTCAATAATTGCATATAAACAGCCAATAACACGTTTGGAAGTTGAAAAGATTAGAGGCGTAAATAGTGACCATGCTGTTAACAGGCTTGTAGAATTTGGGCTTATTCAGGAGCTTGGTAGACTTGATGCTCCTGGAAGACCTTTATTATTTGGAACTACAGAGCAGTTTCTACGAAGCTTTGGAGTAAAATCACTTGATGAACTTCCTTCGATGGATGCTGTTAGAGTTGCTGAGTTTAAAGCAGAAGCTGAGCAGGAAATCAAGGTTAAGTTGGATATATAAGTGTCACATATTCCGGAAAGTGTGTAAATTCTAGATGTTTTATCTATAATTATGTGATATACTATATTCTGACTTAAGTTGCGATTAGTTTGACAAAACTTAAACATATTACGGAGGTTAAAGAAATGAGTAGTACTTCACAAGCGAGTCAAAGAATTAATGCTTTACTCGATGAAAACAGTTTCGTTGAGATCGGTGCACTTGTGAAAGCAAGAA
This sequence comes from Butyrivibrio sp., assembly GCA_024688095.1. Classification (GTDB taxonomy): domain Bacteria; phylum Bacillota; class Clostridia; order Lachnospirales; family Lachnospiraceae; genus Butyrivibrio. The sequence goes on along the minus strand of JAILEJ010000343.1, from coordinate 2,770 downwards.
GCACAGATTTCAATTTGGAACAGACTGATACACCTTCAGACGGAGTTGTTACCGGTTATGGTGTAATTGATGGAAATCTTGTGTATGTATATAGCCAGGATGCTAGTGTTTTAGGCGGTTCAATTGGAGAAATGCATGCAAAGAAGATTTCTCATCTGTATGATCTTGCATTAAAGACAGGATCACCTGTTATTGGAATTATTGATTCAGCAGGTCTTCGTATTCAGGAAGCAACCGATGCTTTAAATGGATTTGGAGAACTTTATCTTAAACAGGTAAATGCTTCAGGCGTTGTTCCACAGATCACAGCTATTTTTGGCTCATGTGGAGGTGGACTTGCACTTATGGGCGCAATGTCTGATTTTACATTTATGGAAGAAGGAAAGGCAAAATTATTTGTTAATTCTCCTAATGTACTTGAGGGTAATTATACAGATAAGCTTGATACTGCAAGTGCAAAGTGGCAGGCTGAAAATGCTGGTAACGTAGATGTTGTAGCAGATGAAGCAACAATTTTTGCACAGATTAGAGAACTTGTATCTATCCTTCCTTCAAACAATGAAGATAGTGATAATTTTGATGATTGCACAGATGATCTTAACAGAGCATGTGAATCGCTTGCTGCTTCTTGTGCAGATCCTGCTCTTGCATTATCTCAGATTTCAGATAACGGAATTTTCTTTGAGACAAAGAGCTGCTATGCAAAAGAAATGGTAACAGGTTTCATTAAACTTAATGGCGCTACAGTTGGTGCTGTTGCAAACAGAAGCGTACTTTATAATGAAAATGCAGAAGTTGCAGAGAAGTTTGATTCAGTTCTTACAGCCAATGGTTGTGAGAAAGCTGCAGATTTTATTAATTTCTGTGATGCATTTGATATTCCTGTTTTATCTCTTACAAATGTAACAGGTTTTGCTGCTACTACTGATGAAGAGAAGAAGATTGCAAAGGCTTCTGCTAAACTTACAGCTGCATTTGCTGGTGCAACAGTTCCTAAGGTTAATGTTATTACAGGAAAGGCATACGGAAGTGCTTATGTTGCAATGAATTCAAAGGCTATTGGTGCTGATGTTACAATAAGCTGGCCTGATGCTGAAATTGGAACAATGAAAGCTGACCTTGCAGCTAAGATTATTGCAAGTGGTAAATCAGCAGAAGAAGTTGCTGAAACAACGAAGAAATATACAGAGCTTCAGAACAATGTACGTAGTGCTGCTGCAAGAGGATACGTTGATGAAATTATCGAGCCTGCAGACACTAGAAAATATGTAATCGGTGCATTTGAAATGCTGTTTACAAAGAGAGATGAGCGTCCAGCTAAAAAGCATGGAACAGTATAAGGAAGGAGCTTTCAAAATGAAGCGAAAAATACTTACACTGGGTGCAACGCTTGCTTGTCTTGTTGGACTTACAGCCTGTGGAACAGCTGTAAATACTGTTGCGGGTTCTGACTACGATGAATCAGTATTTACAAGCGATTATATTCTGCAGATTGCAACTAGTATAGAAGATGGAATGCTTGAAACTTTCTATGCTAACGGTGTTACACCTGACAATTTTGAAGATGTTATATACGATTCACTTACTGAATATTATGGTGAAGAAGTAGCTACAGTATTTGAAAATGGTTATTCTTCATGGTATGAGGCTATAGATGATATCGGATATGGTTCTGCCGAGACACTTGCGAGTGATTTAAGCGTAACCAGTCTTAAAGAATATTCAGTAAACAATAAAGGACAGCTTATTGTTCAGTCTACAATTGAGAGTTCAGCTAATGCACTCCATACTGCAACAATGGAGATTATGCTTGATGAGGATGCAATGCCAACATCAATTGCTGTAAATGTAAATTATTCAACTCCTGAGAGACTTTCTAAGGCTGGTCTTAACACACTTATGGGTATGGGAATGGCTTTCTTCGTTCTTATCCTTGTAAGTATAATTATTTCAATATTCCCTAAACTTATGGGAATGGCAAATAAGCCTAAGAAGGAAGAAAAGAAAGATATTGCTACTCAGGCTATTGATAACACAATAAGTCAGATTGAGCAGCAGGAAGATCTTTCATCTGACGCTGAACTTGTAGCTGTAATTGCTGCTGCAATTGCAAGTTATGAAGGAACAAGCACAGAAGGATTCCAGGTTAGATCTATAAGAAAAGTTAATAAGAATTGGAAAAAGGCATAAGGCCAATATACATGATGAATGTGAAATTATCATAGGAGGATTTTTACAATGAAGAACTATACAATTACCGTTAATGGAAACGTATATGATGTTACAGTAGAAGAGGGTGCAGGAACAGGTGCTCCTGTAGCAGCTCCAGCAGCTCCTCGTCCAGCAGCAAAGGCTCCAGCAGCAGCTCCTGCAAAGGCAGCTGGTGGTGCAGGTTCAATCAAGGTTGAAGCTGGTGCAGCTGGTAAGGTACTTAGAGTAGAAGCTAAGGTTGGACAGGCAGTTAAGAAGGGTGACGCTGTTATCGTTATGGAATCAATGAAGATGGAGATGCCTATGGTTGCTCCTCAGGATGGTACAGTTGCAAGCATCGATTGTGCTGCTGGTGATTCAGTAGAAGCTGGAACAGTACTTGCTACATTAAACTAATTGTCAAATAAACGCTTTAATTACTATTTTTTAAAGCTAAAGAATGGAGATTAAAATGGATTACGTTGCTAATACCTTATCAAATTTATGGCAGCAGACAGCGTTTACAACCATGACAGTTGGTAATGTTATCATGATCGGTGTAGCGCTTGTGTTCTTATAT
>JAILEJ010000324.1 GCA_024688095.1 Butyrivibrio sp. | reverse complement strand
GCAGATGGAAATGTCTTTCTTATAGTTTCATTTATATGTGATTCGCACATCGAACACATCATACCGTCAATTTTGACTGTAATTTTTTTCATACAAACTCCTCTTTAATGAGTCTTTTTCTCTGTTTTTATCTTAGAGCTGCAGTTACTGCCACAGCTTGAACAACTTCCTGAACAGTTGCCAGAACAACCTGCGCATCCCTTACCAGTAAGTTCACCTTTAATATCCTGAATTACATTTTTTCCACAAACATACAAAACTACTAATAGAATTGCTATAACAATAATATTTCCAATAATAGGTGGCATAACGAAACCTCCTTTAATTATCTGGTCTTACATAGAATAAATGTGCAGGGAAGAGATGACTTTTTTGTCATCACCTTTTGCCCCCTGCACAATATATTTTAATGCCGTTATCTAAATCTCAAAATCAAGCACTTGCCTTAACTGCATTAAGATTCTTATCTTCACCAGTTGCCTGATATCCCTTACGGAAAAGAAGATAAAGAAGACATGCAAGTAATGCAATTGCAACTATTGTTCCAAATCCAAATGGAACTTCACCCATGAATAAACCTCCAAGGTTATATACGATAAGTGAAAGAACATAAGCCCATCCTGTCATATATCCGATTGCAGCCCAAGTCCATTTTGCATTGTTCATTTCTCTCTTGATAGCACCAATTGCAGCAAAGCAAGGAGCACAAAGAAGATTGAATACCATGAATGCAAAAGCAGCAATTGGTGTATAGTCTGCAGCTACTCTAGCCCAGATCTGATCTCCTTCTTCACCAAGTTCTTCTTCAGAATCATCATAGTTATATAATACACCAAATGTACCAACTACTTCTTCCTTTGCTACAAGACCTGTAACAGTTGCAACTGTAGGTTTCCAGTTTCCAAATCCAAGTGGTTTGAAGATGAATGAGAATGTATTACCAACACTTGCAAGAAGTGAAGCATCCATTGAGTTCACATCCTCAACAGGAACATCCATCTTATCAGCAAGTGTCTGAACATATTCTTCAGTAACTACTGTTTCATCCTCAAAAAGATTATCAACCATACCGAATTGACCATTTACAGTTCCAAAAGATGAGAGGAACCAGATAATAACTGATGATACAACAATAACTGATCCAGCTCTCTTAATGAATGACCATCCACGTTCCCATGTAGCACGAAGAACACCTGCTACTGAAGGAATGTGATATGCTGGAAGCTCCATAACGAATGGTGCAGGGATTCCAGCAAATGCCTTAAATTTCTTAAGAATAATACCAGAAAGAACGATTGAACCAATTCCGATAAAATATGCACTTGCTGCTATTACTGGTGAACCACCAAATACAGCACCTGCAATAAGTCCGATAATTGGAAGCTTAGCTCCACATGGCATAAATGTTGTTGTCATAAGAGTCATCTTACGATCACGCTCATTTTCAATTGTACGGCTGGCCATAACACCAGGAACACCACATCCTGTAGCAACAAGGCAAGGAATGAATGCTTTACCTGAAAGACCAAACTGACGGAAAATACGATCCATTACGAAAGCTACACGTGCCATGTATCCGATATCTTCAAGGATTGCAAGAAGAAGGAATAATACAAGCATCTGTGGAACGAAACCGATTACCGCACCAACACCTGCAACAATACCATCCTGGATAAGTCCATAAAGAACTGTACCCTCTTCAACGCTAAGTGCACCAAGAACTGTATCAAAGAATCCCGGAACCCATTCTCCAAAAATTACGTCATTTGTAAAGTCTGTAGCAGCTGTACCAATTGATACGCTCCATCCACCCATTGCAATTGCATAGATAAGGAACATAATAACTGCAAAAATAGGAAGACCAAGAATACGGTTTGTAACTACTCTGTCAATCTTATCTGATACAGAAAGTTCTCCCTTTGCACGGCCTTTCTTTACAGTCTTACTTGTAATACCTGTAATATATGTATATCTCTCATTTGTGATAATTGATTCAGCATCATCATCCTGAACTGTCTCAACTTCTTTAATGATAGTTTCGATCTGAGCCTTCTTGTCAGAAGAAAGATTAAGAGTTTCGAGAGCTTTTTCATCACGTTCAAACGCCTTAATAGCATTGAAACGAACGAATCTTTCATCAACTGAACCTTTTATAATCTCTTCGATTTTTTCAATTGCTGCCTTTACGTCTCCTGAAAGGACTTCCTTCCTGTTTAGTACTTTCCCACTCTTTGCAGCATCAACTGCTTTCTTTACAAGGCTGTCTGTACCTTCTCCCTTAAGAGCTGAAAGCTCAACAACTTCACATCCAAGTGCATCTGAAAGAGCTTTTACATTAACTGTATCTCCGTTCTTCTTAACAAGATCCATCATGTTAAGCGCGATGACCATAGGAATGTTAAGCTCAAGGAGCTGTGTTGTAAGATAAAGGTTACGCTCAATATTTGTTCCATCAATAATATTGATGATTGCATCAGGTTTCTCTGTTACAAGATATGTACGAGAAACAACTTCCTCCAATGTATATGGAGAAAGAGAATATATACCAGGAAGATCCTGTATTATAACGTCCTTAAACTCATCCCCTTTGAGTTTTCCTTCTTTTTTCTCTACGGTAACACCTGGCCAGTTACCAAC
>JAILEJ010000321.1 GCA_024688095.1 Butyrivibrio sp. | reverse complement strand
TGTATGGGCTCTGGCATATCCATTGAACAGTACCTTCTAAATCTGATAGATCTGAATCAGTCTCAAACATTATTGATGTAAGCTGGTTAGTATGCCGTGAATAATGACTGTTTATTTCTTTTATGTCAGGGTATTCTTTTTTTAATGAATAGTAAAGCTTGCTAACGGCAATTTCACATTCGATAGGTCCCTGACCTGAACTTATCTGTATTATCATTTTCTTTGTCCTTTCAATTATCAAAATAGAATACTTGTCCCTTAGCGCGGAAAGGAAGACGGTTTCCTTTTGGAAGGAGATACGCATGTTCGTGTTTAATATCAAGATGTTCCTCGATTTCTCCATCGGTAATAATGAGTATGGGACCACCCTTTGGAAAATCCTTAGCTGTTTCAAGCAAATTAATAGCAGGCTGAAGAGCAGTACCTCCACGTCCTTTTACTGCAACGCGTCCTGCTATATCTTCAGGAGATATGTATCCGGCATCATATGCATCAGCATCACAGAATACAACTCTTGCAAATTGAACATCGTGGGCTACGGAGTAGCTTGCAATTGAGCCAAGTGCTTTGCCGATTGTTTTGGCATCCATGGATCCAGAAGTATCTATGACAACACCAAATGTTCTGCTATTTATAGCGATATCCAGAGGTGCACAACGTGGCCTTGGAATATCAGGAGTAGATGCCTGGCGGCGACTTGGTCTGGCATAGGTTCTATGCTTTTCAAGTGGTGCAAAATATGTATCAAACCATTTAGCCAAGCTTACATCCCAAGGAATTGCAGGCATAGACAATGCCCTGATTTCTTCGATAAGCCCTGCAGGGACGAGACATCTACCTGAGCCTACGTGGTATTCAAGCCCTTGCTGCATTGCATTTCTACAGAAATCATCTAAAGTTGTTCCGGATGTATTGCCAGATGAAGCTCCACCAATAATATCCCCTTTATGATATCCTCGGAAGGTATTTAACTTTTCATATTTTCGCATGTCAGACAGCATCAAATCATAGATACTTTCTGCTGACATCCCTTTAAGAGATACATCATATAAAAGACCAGCCTCTGGCATGGTTCCAACCTGCAATTCATGGAGCCAACCATTGATGACAAAATCACAGGCAACATTCCAAAGATAGTGATCCCTGCCATTACATCTATTGTGATGCATAAGTCCGGCGTGAAGATATTCGTGGGCTAGTACAAACTTTAATTCTTCAAAAGAAAGACCTGCAGTTGGATTCAGATATAATTCTCCCAGGGTTACATCAATGGCTGCAATCTGGATGTCATTCTTTTGACAGTAGCTATAATTTTCAATGATTTTAAAATGCGAAGCCAGGCCGCCAAGTAGAGGATAATGGTTCATGAACCACTTCGCTGCCTGCATGCCAGGAGATAAGTATTTTTCACATGTACTATCAAAGCCTGCAGCTGTACTTACTGCTTTTGACACAGACCTGGCAAGTGCCTCACTGAAACCTTTAGTATAGTGATTAAATTGCCCTTTAGAATCATCATATACAAGAGGAACCTCAAGTCCTTTCATATCTAATGCACCTATAGCGGCAGTTCCAAAAACATTGTTACTTCCAGTGATATTCTGCTCCAAAAGCTGATTGTATATTTGAATTTCATCATCAAGTGAGCCTGAGAACATTGTCTCGATATTCTCATGAATGCTCTGTCCAAACTTGATGTCTGCAAGAAATTTGTCTATGTAAATATCACAGGCCATATTCCAAAGAAGAGGAATGAAATCAGTTTTCCATGAGCTCTTGCCAGTTGTATCAGTGATGGTATATCCTGGCATCTTATCTGCATCGAAATGACCGAAGGCAAGGTGAAGCTTTGCATGTGCAATGACATATGCCCATTGCTTAGGTTGCAAATGCATGTTTTCGTTTAGCAGGATTTCGCCTTTGGATGAAACCGTAGCATATACATTCTTTCCAAGATTTCTCCCATCATTCCTTAGATGGTAATAGCTGTAACCAAATAATGGGTGCTGATTTATATAAGATATTCCTGCCTGGAGGTTTTCACGGTTTATTTCAGCTTGAGATTTTTTCTTTTCTTTCTTATTTTTAAATTCTCTAGCCATCTTGACCTCCTAGTTCTGCACTAATCTTGGTAAATCTCTAATGATTTCTACCATAAACCATTCTGGTAAAACCTTTCCTTCATCAGCAGATACTACCATTTGTGCGATTTCATGATTGATTGCAGCGAGTTCCTTCATTAAAGCCTTTGCTCTGTGTGTTAGGTATTTTCCATCACCGCTAAGTGCATTCTTATTCTTTGGAAGCTCTTGTAATAGTTTTGCTCTAAATGACTGTGCAAGGAAGTAAAGAACATCACGCTCCTCTGGCTTTGCAGGCCACTTGGCTTCTCCTTTGATGATGTCATTAATGAGATTTTTGTTTCCCAGCTGCTTTGTATATGCAAGGAACATTCCTGCATGACTTGCACTGATGCATCCGAAAGTAATCATTCGAAGCATAGCTTCAGAGATTTCTTTTTCTCCAGCACCATATTCCTTTAATGCATCGCTGAGCATATGCCATGATCTTGGAGTAGAGTATGGTTCCTCTGTTTTTGGTGGCTCAGAGAAAAGATGATCAGGTCTCTGTGTAATGTAATCAATCACCCATGGATGAAGATTATTCTCATAAGCCCAGGTAATCCACTGCATTGGATCTGCCTTAAGCTGCACATGAAACATTCTATTTACAAGAGCAGAAGACATAGTCTTTACGATGGCTGAGTCCTGAGCTCTGTTACCTGCTCCGATTACAATACTTCCCTCTGGAAGATGATACTCACCGATTCTTTTCTCATGAATTAAGCTATAAAAAGCTTTCTGCACTTCCTGAGAGCAGGCATTGAGTTCATCAAGAAATAGCACATAAGGTTCCTTTCTTGCGATCATCTTTGGTGGGAGAAATGTGCTTACATCATCCTGAATCTGAGGAATACCTATGATATCTTCAGGAGCAAGCTGGCTGCCAAGAAGTGAAACACATGGTAAGCCTACTTCATCAGCAAATCTTTCTACGAGAGCTGATTTCCCAATTCCAGGAGCACCCCAGATAAAAACAGGACGAATGGTTGCGACATTTAATAATATTTCTAATAGGTCACTTTGAGTGACGCTGATTGGTAAATTCATATAGCAATATCCTTCTTTCTAATCTTTTCTAAATACTGTTTCTTCTTGTTAATGTGTCTTACCCTGGCACGAGGCTCGTATTTGTTGCAGTGCTGGCAATATCCAGCCTGGCAGGCCTCGCGCCCCTTCTGACATTCGTTAAAAGCTAAATAGTATTTGCATGGAGTTTCTCTATATTTTGACATTGTAATTACCTTCTTTCTTAGTGATCTTTTATTTTGATTGTAGTTGTAAATAGCTGATAAATCAGTCTACTGTTGGTTTAATTATCACCGGCCTTAAAGTTATAAATTGGTCGGATAATCTTATCGATTCTTACCGTATCTGTTATTGCTTCCTTAATCTCATCAAGTCCCCGGTAGGCAAAAGGTGCTTCATCAAGTGTGTCCCTGCCGATACAAGATGAGTAGATTCCTTTCATGGAAGTCTTGTATGAGGAGACAGTGAATTTTGTTTTTACATCCTCACGCTTCATGATTCTTCCAGCACCATGAGGAGCAGAGTAGTTCCATTCAGCGTTTCCAAGACCAGTTCCAAGAACAATCCCATCACGCATGTTGATAGGTATAATCACCTTTTCGTCGGTTTGAGCTGAGATTGCCCCTTTTCTAAGAATTGTATTGTCCAGGCTAAAATCTACATAGTTGTGAATGCAGGAATAGCTATCAAGGATTTTCCATTTCATCCCAGAACAGATTTCCTGAATCATGATTTCACGGTTTAGGCTGGCGTACTCCTGAACAATTTTAAGATCATGGAGATAGTCGTTCATAAGGTCGTCTTCTAGATAGGTGAGTTCATATGGAATATTGATTCCCTGCTCCTTAAGAAGACGATTTCCCTCTCTTAGGTAATGTTCAGTAACTTCATGTCCTAAATGGCGACTGCCAGAATGAATAACCAAAAAACTATTTTTCTCTTCATCCTGGTCCACTTCGATGAAATGATTCCCTGATCCAATGCTTCCAAGACTAAGCAAAGCTTTGTCTTCTTGAATATGTTTGAAGCAGCGCAATACTGATAGATCAAAGTCAAGTGCTTTATGGTGTGGCTTATTTCTGATTGAAAAACCAAATGGTACATTTTCTCGGATAACTGTATCAAGCTTTTGAAATTCTTTTACCTTGCCCTTTATCTGAGCAATTGTCATACCACATCCAATGTCTACACCTATGACATTTGGCATAATGCTTTTTCCAATAGTAGAAGTGAAACCGATGGTTCCGACTTTACCAGGATGTACATCTGGCATTACTCTTATTTTGCAGCCGGTAAAGGAAGCATTATCACAGAGATTCTGTAACTGTGCTATAGCGTAATCGTCTATGCCATTTTCTGTTGAATTAGTGTTGAATATAATTGCAGAGGTTGCGACTCCGTTGATTGTTTTCATATAGTGATTCCTTTCTATGCGAGGTGATTTCTTAAAAAAGAGCGCAAAAAAACACCTCATCGTGATAGAGGTGCTGGAATCCTAAACAATCTGGTATTAGAAATGCATGAAGTGATTCTATACGTACATAAGGACAGCCAGACCTCTGTTGCTTGTTATTAAGTTAGTGTTTGTTTTAACTGAATGTGTCATGATTGTCCTCCTTTCGAATCTAGTTAATTAAGTATCTTGCAAGGAAATGTGTTCCTTACATCGCACAGTATATCGGCAAGTTTTTTCTGTGTCAACACCCTTTACAAGTTTATTTTTTAAATTTTTATGATGACAAATGATGTCATCTAGGAGAAGTAAAATAAGGTTATTTCTTTTGTGAATAAAATGTAGAATGGGTTTTACTTTAAATTTGAGTGATGTACATTAATTTGTATATCACTTTTGTTATTAATAAAGTGAAGCAAAAAGCTTTTGCTTTTGAAATATTGTAGATTGGATACTTATGCAATGATTAAGGCTTAAGCAGCTTAAAGGAAAGGATGATGAGGTTTAAGCTTGAAATAATAAGAAGGAGTTTTATGCTCGAATTGAAAATTGGAACAAACAATTGGAATCCTCCATGCATTCCAGAAGATCTAATGCAGCGCATAATGGATATGGTGTCGTATTTCACAGAAGATGTCAAATGTCTTTTGTTCCTTCGCATTAGACCGTATATAGACACAATATATGTGGATTATAATCATGCAAACGACCGCGCACAGATTAAGCGCTTTGTTTTTCATGATGATTATGTATGGACTGCAGAGCAGGAAATATTGTTTACTGAATTATGTCTGAACGATCCTGAATGTTGCTACAGATATGATTATTTTGATGAGATTTTTGATTTTTATGATAAGCTGCATCCGGAATGGAAGCTAAAAAGGTACTATACAGATTCTATGCGTCTTCTGGATCAAATTTATCATTGTATGCGCAAGAACACCGTTAAGGAACTCCTGTATAAGTGCGGACTGGATATGCTTGCAAAATATTCAGGAGGTATAGATGAACTTGACCTTTTATCATCAAGCCCCAGTGAAATATATGGAGGAATATCCATTAGGGTGCTCAGATCCCTCAACTGCAATGAGGGAGGGAGAATGCTTTGCAAAAAAGAAATACGTAGCCTCATTAAAAAAATGGTAAAAATGCGTCCTGATTTTTTTGATGGTCTGCTTAATGATGCACAGTGCTTATATATAGAGTACCTGTGTAATTATAATCTTACTCTAAAGGAGATAACAAGATTATATTCCGAAAAAAGAGAAGAACTTTCAAGGATTTGGTGCAAGACTCAGATTATGGATTTTTTTCAAAAAGTAAAATGCGAAGAACGTCTGTCAGAACTTGATAAAATCGATAGAATATATGAGAAATATTTTAATGTGAACAACAGAAAAAATCTTGGATACATGTTGGATTACTTATTGAAAAAAAGAGAGCAAGACAGTATATCATGTTTTATCGAAATCGATGATAAAATATACGCGAAACTCCTTACTGTTGTGAATGACGGAATAAATTTTGTATATATTTTGGATTGCTTATTGAAAAAAAGAGGCCAAGACCGAATATCAGAGCTTATCAAAATCGATAAAATATATAAGAAATTACTTAATGGAAAAAACAGGAATAATCTTGTAGATATCTTGGAATGCCTATTAGATAAAAGAGATTACTATAACAGGCTGATACGTGTTTCTAATAGAAGCAGAAATCCGGAATGGCAAGAGCGAGACAAAGGTTACATTATAAGATATCCCCAGACGATAAATGATTTTTGCAGAGAGTCCGTTTATATGAGTAACTGTCTTTTTGACTACCTTGATGCAATGATAAATAACGACACGACTATACTGTTTATGAGAAAATGTGATGCTGTAAATGAACCTTTTATATGCATCGAGATATATGAAAATTCGCTTAAACAGGCATATCATAGTTACAATCGTAAATGTACAGAAGATGAAATCAGCTGGCTGAAGGCATACTGTAAACGTCATAAAATATCCTGTAACAGACGGCAGACATGGACGGTATATAGAAGATAATCAATAACGTTATATATAAAGCAAGATATTATACAAGAAAAAAGAAATAATAATTTATACTCAGTTAATTGATATCAACTTCTCTTTTGTCATAACATATAAGATGTGAAATATATTTAATAGTAATGACTTTTATGGCGAGGTATTTGAATGAACAAAGGAAATCTTCAGGCTATTTTTGATAAATATATAAATGGCTTTGATAAGTTCAATGATTTTGCTCATGCAGAATTTTTCAAATGGAAAGTATGCACTATGTTTCCTGAGCTTATGAATAAAGCTCTTAATACTGAGGATGAAAATTTTTCCAAGGCACTTTTTGAAGTGAAGAAATGTACATATAACATAATTGATGGCTATAC
>JAILEJ010000319.1 GCA_024688095.1 Butyrivibrio sp. | reverse complement strand
AATGATGCAGAGTTCAAGGATAGAACGATTTATTTTGGACCAATGGGATGCAGGACCGGATTTTATATGGTACTTGCAGGAGATCTTACTTCAAAAGATGTAGTACCACTTGTTACAAGAATGTATGAATTTATAAGAGATTTTAAGGGTGAGGTTCCTGGCGCAAGTGCAAAGGATTGTGGTAATTACCTTGATATGAATCTCGGAATGGCCAACTTCCTTGCAGATCGTTATCTTAAGAATACATTATATGATATTACAGAGGATCATCTTGTATATCCTCAGTAAAAAGATAAAAATCAGATATAAAATATATAGAAAAAGAGAGTATGAAAATGAAATTTGGAATAATTGGTGCAATGGAGGAAGAGGTTGCACATTTAAAATCAGAAATGGATGTTAAGAGAACAGTAAAGAAAGCATCCATGGAATTTTTTGAAGGAACTATAGGAAATACAGAAGTTGTTGTTGTAAAAAGTGGTATAGCTAAGGTTAATGCCGGAATCTGTGTTCAGATTCTTGTAGACATTTTTGAAGTTACACATATCATAAATACAGGTGTTGCAGGATCTCTTAATGCTAAAATTGATATTGGAGATATTGTACTATCAGAGGATGCATGTTACCACGATGTAGACGCAACAATTTTTGGTTATAAAAAGGGCGAAGTTCCACAGCTGGGTGTCAGTGAATTCAAAGGTGATAAATGGCTTATTGAGATTGCTCAGAAATCTATCAAAGAAGCAGCTTCTGATGTGAATGTTTTCGTTGGAAGAGTATGTTCAGGTGACCAGTTTATTGCAGATGATTCTGTTAAGCAGAACATTATTGATAATTTTGGTGGATTATGTACTGAAATGGAAGGTGCTGCCATTGCACAGGCAAGCTATCTTAATAATGTACCATTTATTATTATCAGAGCTATTTCTGATAAAGCAGATGGAAGTGGATCAGTTGATTATCCTACATTTGAAAAGAAGGCTGCAAAAGATTGCGCAGCTTTAGTTGATGCAATGATAAGAAATATCTGATTTTTTAAGAAAAAAGGTTATTGTTAATGCAATAACCTTTATATTTTTGGTTTTTTTAGAGATTTTATGTGTTATAATAAATTTATATTTTACTATTTAATAATAGATATTTAATCTATTTAGAGATTTTTTATGGGGGAAATAATATAAATGCGGTTTCGTACGAGACTGATTATAACATCAAGTGCAATAGTTATATTGCCACTTATTCTTACATTCCTGGCATTTCTGGGAATAGGTAGATTTGTAATTAACGGAAACTTATCCAATTTTTCTGAGACACTCGATTATGGGATGATATCCAATCCGGGTGGAATTTTTAATGAAATGACAGAAGAAATATTTAATACAGTTCAGAAAGATATGGAAGAAGATCCTCATATTTTGGAAGATAAAAGTTATCTTAAGGAAATTGAGGAAACGATTACTTACAAATCTTCTTTTATTATAGTAAGAAAAGATCATGATATATATTACACTGGAAGTAAAGAAAAGGCTGCAGAGATATTTAATCTACTGCCTGAATATGGAATAACAGATAATACAGGTTTTTATTATACTGAAACCCAGCAGCTTGCAAAGCAGATGGATTTTGAGTTCAGTGATGGTTCAAAGGGAAGCTTTTTTATCATTACCAAGATAAAGACCTTTGGTAATACACAGATTATTGCTTATATGTTTTTGGCAATTGTAGTGATTCTGATTGTTACAAGTTTTGTTTTTTCATATTGGATAAGCAGAAGTTTTTTTAAACCAATAGATGAACTTAATATTGCAATGAAACATATATCGGATGGAAATTTCGACTACATTCTTCCAACGGATATCAATGAAAAGGGTGAAATTGGTGAGATGTACCGAAATTATGAGGACATGAGATTAAGGCTCAAGGAATCAGCTGATGAAAAGATAGTGAGAGAAAAGCAGAATAAAGAGCTTATCAGTAATATTTCTCATGATCTAAAAACTCCTATAACTGCGATAAAAGGTTATTCACAGGGATTACTTGAAGGCGTAGCCGATACTCCTGAAAGGCAGCAGAAATATATACGAACAATATACAGTAAAGCGAATGATATGAATAATCTTATCAATGAGCTTACATTATATTCAAGTATAGACAACAACCGAATACCTTATAATTTTACCAGAATAAATGTGGCAGATTATTTTGGGGACTGTATCGAGGAAGTTGGAGTCGATATGGAAAACAAGAACATAAAGCTTAACTATTCTAATCTGACTACACCAGAAACTCTAATAGTCGCGGATCCGGAGCAGCTAAAGAGGGTAATAAATAATATTATAAATAACAGCGTGAAATATCTTGGAAGAGAAGATGGAACCGGAATAATAGATATTCGAATTCTGGATGAGGTAGACTCTATAAGAGTTGAAATCGAAGATAATGGTAAAGGTATTGCACAAAAAGATATATCAAGTATTTTTGATAGATTTTACAGAACGGATTCATCCCGAAATTCCAAACAGGGAGGAAGCGGTATAGGTCTTTCAATAGTTAAGAAGATAATTGAGGACCATGGCGGTTATATTTGGGCTACAAGCCAGGAGAATGAAGGAACATGTATGCATTTTGTTCTTAGAAAATATATTGAATATCAACATAAGCCAGAAACGGAAGTTACTATTGAACGATAAGCAAATTAATAGTAGCAGACAATTATATCGAGAATAAGGTATTACGAAAAAAGACTATGGAGGAAACCAAAATGAGCAGAATACTTATCGTTGAAGATGAAGAAGCTATTGCAGACCTTGAGAAAGACTATTTAGAGCTCAGTGACTTCGAGGTTACCATTGAAAACAAAGGAGATGACGGTTTACAGACAGCACTTGAAAATGAATTTGATCTCATAATTCTTGATCTTATGCTCCCTGGTATGGATGGATTTGAGGTTTGTAAACATATCAGAGAAAAGAAAAATGTACCGATTCTTATGGTATCAGCTAAAAAGGATGATATCGACAAGATAAGAGGTCTTGGTCTTGGAGCAGATGATTACATTACAAAACCATTTAGCCCATCAGAGCTGGTTGCAAGAGTTAAAGCACATCTTGCAAGATACTCAAGACTTGTAGGTTCAGGAAGTGAATCTAATGATGTTGTTGAAATCAGAGGATTAAAGATTGACAAGACAGCAAGACGAGTATATGTTGATGATATTGAAAAGAATTTCACAACAAAGGAATTTGATCTTCTTACATTCCTTGCCGAAAATCCTAATCACGTATTTACTAAGGAAGAACTGTTTAGAAAGATCTGGAATATGGATTCAATTGGCGATATCGCTACAGTAACAGTTCATATTAAAAAGATTCGTGAAAAAATTGAATATGATACATCAAATCCACAGTATATTGAAACAATCTGGGGAGTGGGATACAGATTTAAGGTTTGATGTAGATACATGAAGTTTGGAGCTTGAAAAATGAATTATAAAAAAGTGGTTTTCCCAATAGCATGGGAAGCTATATTTATATTGCTTAGTACATACTTTAAAGAGTATGTGGTATACGAATTCTTTATTTTTTATCTGGTGCTGCTGATATATTTTCACAAAGATTTTTCAATGAAAAAGTTTGCGAGTAATTTTAGCAGAGGAAAATATTTCTGGCCGCCACTTTTATTTACACTGGTAACAGTTGTAATCGTATACGAGACTAGGAAACAACTTCTGACAAATGTATTTTGGAATTTGTATATTAAAAATTTAAGTGTTCAGATGTCAAGTGTTTTTGAAATGGTTCTTTATCTTTTGGCGACCATAGTTTTGGTACCAATAGTGGATGAATTATATTTCAGAAAAGCACTTATCTGTAAAAAGAATGTTGGACTTATGATATTAACTACATTATTGTCTCTATTATTATCGTCCTGTATATATGGAAGAAGTATAAGCGGTATGATAGAAAGTGTAGTAATGATAATTCCACTTACACTTGCATATCTGTTTACAGATAATATATATATTCCAATGCTTGTACATCTGGCATTTAATATTTTTGACAGAATACCTTCATTTGTATATGCGATGGCAAGATTCTCACTTAGATAAATTTAATTTTGAGGAAAAGTAATATAAATGAAGAATCCTGAAATAGTATATGAAGATAAAGATATAATAGTATGTTACAAACCAGCAGGATATCCAACCGAAAGTGCAAGAATAGGTCAAATGGACCTTATCAGCTACCTGAAAAATTTTTTATCTGCTAGAGATAAAAAAAATGGAATCAGGTCGGAGATATATGTTGGAATGATACACAGGCTTGATCAGCCGGTTGAAGGTGTTTTGGTATTTGCCAAAAACAAGAAGGCTGCAGCAGAGCTGAGTAATCAGATAAGAAACAATAAATTAAAAAAGCAATATTATTGTGCAGCATATGGAACTGTGAAAGATGAAAATGCTGTGCTGGAAAATTATTTAAAAAAAGGCAAAGATAATCTTGCACATATAGTTTCAGCTGAAAGTGATGGAGGAAAATTATCCAGACTATCCTTTGAAAAGATAAGGGAAGTTCATGTTGAAGGTGAGAGTTACACATATCTTAAGATAGAACTTGATACAGGACGTTTTCATCAGATAAGGGCACAGCTTTCAAATTATGGAAATCCTCTTTTGGGAGATCAGAAATATGGAAGCGAAGCTTCTGCTAATCTTTCTAAAAAGCTGAATGTCAAAAGTGTTGCTCTGTGTGCATCCAGAATAGAATTTGTACATCCTGTCACTCAAAAAGAGATGTCTTTAGAAGTTGAACCGGAAAATTCAATATTTGATTTAATGAATGATTAAAAATGGCTGTCGCACCATGATCTGGGGTCTGTCAAGTAGATAGGCCAAATAAACAAAATAAGTCAAGAAAAATGGTGATCACTTCATTAGAGGTGGTCACCATTTTAATAATCGAAGAAGTTGTTCATAAAGGCTATTACAGCTTCGGCTGTAATTCATTGTTAAGCTGCCCATTTAGCTTTATGCTTGTGTATGCGTTTGTGCTCTGGAATAGGATAATCTTTGGGTGAATCCGCGAGCATGGCTTCCTGGCGTACCTGAGCAGGTGTCTTTCCGTCGAATCTTTCCTGTGGTCTTTCGTTGGTATAAAAATCCATGTATTTCTTTATGGCGTTTCTGAGCGATGCTTCATCAGTTATATCAAACATGCAGTACATCTCAGTCTTAATAATTCCCCAGAATCCTTCAGTAGGTCCATTATCTATACAATGTCCTACACGAGACATAGACTGTTCCATACCTTGTTTCTGAAGC
>JAILEJ010000235.1 GCA_024688095.1 Butyrivibrio sp. | reverse complement strand
TGAGTCGCAAAATACCAAGCCACTCCTTACAACAATTCAAATTCCACGAAAAGAAATGTCCCACCTTGCCATCAATCTATTAATAGACCGAATCCAAGGGGGACATTCCGATACAGTACGTATTGAATTTCCATGTAAGCTTATAAACAGAAGCAGCTGCTACCATCTATAAATCCATTTAATGCACTAATTATAATATATATCCATTTAATGCACTAATTATAATATATAATTCTTTTTAATGCACTTATTTATTATGAATAAGTGCATTTATTTTTCTTGGAAGCCATGTTACTTTCATTCCAACTCGATAAGCAAAAGAATCAAGGACCTCATTATATAATCGCTTATTATTTAACTCTCTTGCTCTTGTTCTCCTTAATTTCTCAACATTTCTTCCTGTACTTCTTTCATTAACTCCCTGCTTTTGATCATAGAAGATCATTATGAGTCCAGCTTCATCATTTTCCTTTATACGCTGATACATTCTATACTGCTCTGGCTTATAAATATAATCAGCAGGAATATCTGACATACCCAGTTTTTCAAATGCTTCATCCCTTACGTATTTGAATGAATATTTAAAATTATCTAGATGCGCTTCACCCATAAAGCATTTAATCCAGTATATATATGAGTCAAAGGCTTTATTTATAAAACTCTGCTTAACATCTTCATATATGCCCTTTTCCTCAAGATACTCTTTAGTTTTCTCAAATGCCTCAAAAATACATTTTGGAGACTTATTAGAAGAAGTTGTCAAAGATTGTATATTACATCTCCAATTAACCAGATATTCATCCAAAACAGATACTCGTTCTGCCATTGCAATAGCAGTCATTGAAAAATACGCATCTTCTGCCTTTTCTATATTTTGGAAGCATAGTCCATTTTCCTTTATGAAATCAAGTCTGATCATTTTATTCCAAGGAACATTGGTACATATATTGAATATATTTTCAGGAATATCTCTTCTGTTAAATACCTTCTTTTCTGGAATATCGCCAAAATCATTCTGTACAGTTCTTTTAAGCTCATAAAGGTTATCATATCGATAATTTCTGCAAATGCAAATATCATCCTGATTTTCTTCACTGAACTCATACATTCTCTCTAGCGCATTTTCTTCAAAGAAATCATCTGCATCCCAGAAAACTATATATTTTCCTTTGGCCATTTTTATTCCACGATTTCTACTATCACCTGCATTAGTATGCTCTTTAGTAATTACATGGAATCTTCTGTCTCTTCTTTCAAATTTTCTTGCTATATCAACTGTACTATCTGTCGAACCATCATCTATAACAAATACTTCAAAATCTTTCAAGGTCTGTTTTTTAATACTTGTTAGACATTCTTCAATAAATCTTGATGTATTGCAAGCCGGAACAATTACTGAAACTTTAGGTACCAATTCCTCTTTCTTATATTCATCAAGTTCTCCAAAGAATTCATTCATTATTCTTTCAGTTGCATGACCATCGCATGAACTCATAAACTTGTTTTTAAAATCATGTATCTGAGCCTTGTCAAAACGCTCATCAATATGTTTTATATAATCAACTATCTCAGATGTTTCAGTATAAACAGGTCCCGGAGTCATCTCATTATAATCATAAAAGAATCCTCGATTATCATAGTAAGAGTCCAGATCATATGCCAAAAAGATAAGTGGCTTCTCCATTAATGAATATTCAAAGATAATTGATGAATAGTCAGTTATACAAATATCTGAAGCAATCAAAAGATCTGCAATCACACCATCATCTGTCAGATCAAAAGCAAAATTACTATATTTTTCCTCAATAACAGGTCTTACTTCTTTTTTGATCATAGGATGATGCTTGATTATAAGTATATATTCGTCACTAAGATTCTCATACATCTCTTCAATATCAAGCTTATCCGGAGCCATTGCATTTCTGGCTGTTCCCCTAAAGGTTGGTGCATATAGAATTATTTTTTTACCCTTTGCCTGAGGAACCTGCTCATAAACATGTCTGTATGCATCACTTATAAATGCTTCGTTAAAGAACACATCTGTACGGCTTGTTCCTATTGCCTGAACACATTCCTTATTTTTTTCCATTCCCATAGCCTGAACATAAGCCCAGCAGATTTCGGGGCTGCTAACAGTTACCATATCATATTTTGGATGGAGAGGATATTTCTCCTGCTCTCTCCTGGTACCACCAAACTCTTTATCAGCTGTACCAAATCCAAACTTTTTAAAAGCACCTGTAGCATGCCATGTATTCAAAAAGTGCTGTCCTTCACGCTTTTTCATTGTTCCCTGCGTATCACTGCTGTCATTAAATACAACATACTTCGCAGTAGCAGCATCTTTAAAAAAGGCAATTTTTCTCTTATATTCATCCACCCTGGAAATAAATCCCTGCCTAAAATGGTGAACATGAACATCTGCATTATATTCTCTTTTTAAGGTGTCATAGATTTCCTGATAGCTGTCTGTTATACCCTCAAACCTTATTTCAAGAAAAACGACCTTATTCTGCTTCAAAGGCTTTCTAAAGCCAGCTATCTCATAAATTAAAGGAAAAACAATTTTCCTGTTTATAAATCTTTTGACAATCTTTTTTAGATTAAATTTTTTCTTGTTCTCGTTTGCTTCTACAATATTGTTACTCATATCAAATCAGTCTTCCCAATTCTTAATCTTACCTGCAACCTTATATGCTGGTGAAAGTTTCTTAAGTCTGTTAACTTCTTTTTTTAGCTCATCAATTTCAGTCTTCTGATTTTTAAGAGCCATTCCACAGAATACCACAAAATCTCTAAGAAGGTATTCATTATTTGGATCCCATTTGGGAAGATTTTTGGTCTTATCATTAAAAAGAACTTCCTCACCAAGGAACTCTTTTGCAATAGCATCATTTCCTTCTTTATATCTTCCAAGGAACTCTTTTCTCTCTTCTTCAGAAAAATAACTACTGTCATACTGATTATCAAGCTCTGAGCATAAAGAACCTATTCCACCAAGATATGGATTCTGATCCTTTTCAACTGTAATGCTATTATCATACAGATTATTAAGAAGCCTCTTTATCTCAATATAGTTATTATTAAGACTTGTATTAGTCTTACCTTCAGGTAGCTTGTATTCATCTGTGTAATCAAGTCCAAGCACTTCCATAAAATCTGAGAAGATAGTGCCATCCTTTCCGGCAAAAGAATTTCTGTCATATCTTCTTACGATTATATTCTCACTACCAATAGTATTTGCAATCAGTCTGATTATCTTATAATAATCAAGAGCTATAGCATTTGGAATATTCCCAGCTACTTCTTCCCATGTACTTTGAGAAAGTCCATCTCTGATTTTCTGCTTATACCATGACTCAAGATAATCATCCTGTCTTCTTACATAAATGATCACCTTTACCTGAGCTCCAACAGAATCAGCAAATGACTTAACACTTGGCATAAAATCTCTGCCCTCTGTATTAAGAACATTCCAAGCCGCTTCATCTGTAAGAAAAACATTGTCAACTTTTTCAAACCAGCCCTTAATTATCTCATATCCTTCTGCAAGTCTTTTTTCAAAAGCCTCTTTATTGACTGATCTGTCATTATTATAAATATATTTAAATAAAAAATGAGCATTTCTGCGATCACTGGCATCAATATAGTGATAAGGCATCTTCTCATATATAAAATTATTTTTCAAAAGAATTTCTTTGTTATCATACAAAAAAGTCTGCACTGCAGTTGTTCCTGTCTTTGGTGTTCCAACATGTAAATATAATGTTTTCATATATCCTCCTAAATTTCATGCACCAGACTATTAAAACCAAATTTTATTAATCTATTTTTCTTAACCATCAAGTTATTATACTGTATTTAATATCTATTTTAAAGCAAAAAAAGGGATTGCATATAGTTAAAATGCAATCCCTTGTAATTTCAGTCATATACAGTTTTATTTTTACTGCATAAGTCTCTGATATTGATTATTGTACTGTGACTGTAAGTGTAGTCTTCTTACCATTGTAGGTCTTAACTGTAATAGTTGCAGTACCTGCTGACTTAGCCTCGATTACACCAGTCTTTGTAACAGCCGCAACTCCCTTTTTGCTTGATTTATACTTATAAGTACAGCATCCAGCTCCGCTGTTAACAGATGGATTAATGTTATAAATTTCTCCAACTGAAAGAGTTACACTTGATTCTGCTACAGATACGCTTGTAGGCTTACTTCCAACCTTGACAGTTGTAATACCCTTTGCGCCTTTGGTCTTTGCTTTAAACTTGGTCTTTCCTTTACTCTTACCAGAAAGACTTCCATCAGAGATTGATGCAACACCCGACTTACTACTTGAAACAGAAAGATCTGCATCTCTTGGGCCAAATCCCTTAGTACTTACTTTCTCGCCAACACCAAGACTTGTACCAAAATCAAATCCTGCAGCCTTACATCCCTTACTAATATCAAATGATGCCTTCTTTGAATCAATGATATTTCCGCTTGTAGTCTTAATTACGCCTTTAGTTGTAAGAATAATTCCATGTCTCTTAATATCTGAAATGTTGTTATTCTTCATCTCTGTTACTGTAGATTTCTTGTAAACAAGGATACCATCCTTTCCTGAACCTGCAATAACATTATCATTTACAGAACCTATAGTTGAATTCTGAACAGCTATACCATCTGTGCTAAATTTGTATATAAGATTTCCACTTACACTGGTTTCTGCAGAATCCTTAATAAGAATACCAAACTTATTAGAGATGAAAGCTTTATTATTTTCAATACTATTTCCACTGCTAGATTCAGAAAAAATACATGTACCGTTTGATTTTGTTACATTCTTAATAGTGTTATTCGAAATTGTTGAATTTGAAACATTTGTTAAAATAATACCTCTTATAGTACCACTTCCATTACCATTACAAATATTTCCATCAATCACGTCATTAGAAGTATTCTTTACTATGATAATCTTTTCAGCACTACCACTTAT
>JAILEJ010000211.1 GCA_024688095.1 Butyrivibrio sp. | reverse complement strand
TCACGATTCAGAGGGAGGCATTATGAAAAAATTATTTGGAGTAAAGAATATTTCAAAGAAAGTAATATCAGCAGTACTTGTGGGAAGTATGGTTGCAGCAATGGCTACAGGATGTGGAAGTAGTTCATCAGGGGATGCATCAGCTAATACAACACTTAAGCTTACTAATGTATCTTACGATCCAACAAGAGAATTGTATGAAGAATATAACAAGGCTTTTGCAGCATATTATGAAGAAAAATATGGTCAGACAGTTGAACTTGTTCAGTCTCATGGAGGTTCTGGAAGCCAGGCAAGATCAGTTGTTGAAGGCGCAGAGGCAGATGTTGTAACACTTGCTCTTGCACATGACATTACACTTATTGAGCAGAATGGACTTATAGATGAGGGATGGATTTCTGAGTTTGACAAGAATTCATCACCATATACATCAACAATTGTTTTCCTTGTAAGAAAGGGAAATGAAAAAGGAATAAATGATTGGGAAGATCTTACAAAAGAAGGTGTTGAAGTTATTACACCAGATCCTAAGTCTTCAGGCGGGGCTTGCTGGAATTTCCTTGCAGCATGGCACTATGCAGATCTTAAGTTTGGTGGTGATGAGGAACAGATTAAGGCTTTTGAGTCAGCTCTTTATAATAATGTAACTGTTATGGATTCTGGTGCAAGAGGTGCAACAACAACATTTGTTGAAAACGGTCAGGGTGATGTACTTATAGCATGGGAAAATGAAGCAATCGCAACACTTGCTGAGTATCCGGATGAATACGAAATCGTAAGTCCAAGCGTAAGTATTCTTGCTGAGCCTTCAGTTGCAATTGTTGATGAAAATGCCAATAAAAATGGTACACAGGAGCTTGCAAAAGAGTATATTGAATACCTTTATTCAGATGAAGCTCAGGAAATTATAGGAGAAAAAGGATATCGTCCATCAAATGAAGAAATTCTTGCAAAGTATGCTGACAAGTTTGATCTTTCTATGGAACTTTGCACAATAGATGATTTCGGTGGCTGGGATCAGGCTTATGAAGATTTCTTTAAAGACGGTGCAATCTTCGATGAAATTTATGCGAATTAAAAAAGCAGATCATTAGTTCCTGATGAAAATTAACGAACTATATATAAAACAGAATCTCGCCTTATCGCAGGAGTTTAACTGAATAACTCCTGTGATAATACAGGTTCTGATTTTTAAATTATATCAAAGGAAAAATATATATGAGTGAAACAGTAACAATTAAAAAGAAAAAAGGAAAAGATGTAATTCCGGGATTTGGGCTTACACTTGGAATTACAATAGCGATGGTTTCGGTGCTTATCCTCATTCCGCTTGCATCAATTCTGATAAAATCATTTTCATTATCTCCCAGTGAATTCTGGGAGATAATAACATCAAAGAATGTAATGTACGCGTTTGGAACCAGCATTCTTTGCTCATTCATAGCTGCAGTGGTTAATTGCATCTTTGGAGTGATACTTGCATGGACACTTGTCAGATATGAATTTCCGGGAAAAAGAATTCTCGATGGACTTATAGAACTTCCATTTGCACTGCCAACAGCGGTTGCGGGTATTACGCTTTCCAAGCTGTATTCAGATACAGGTGCAATTGGATCATTTTTCGCTAAATTTGGGATTGCGATATCTTACACGCATATCGGACTTACGATTGCTGTAATCTTCATCGGAATCCCATTTGTCGTGAGAGCGATACAGCCTGTTCTTGAAAAAATGGATTCTCAGTATGAAGAAGCTGCATATACACTTGGTGCTGATAAGAAGACAACTTTTTTGCGTGTAATACTTCCAGAACTACGTCCAGCACTTCTTACCGGATTTGGTCTTGCCTTTGCAAGGGGAATTGGAGAGTACGGAAGTGTTATCTACATTTCAGGAAATAGTGAAAAAAAGCATACACAGGTTGTTTCCTATGTAATCATGCAGAAACTTAACTACCTTGATTACAGCGCTGCAACAGCAATTGCGCTCGTGATGCTTGTGATTTCATTTTTGCTTCTTTTATTTATAAACATCGTGCAGATACGCCAGTCACGCAGAACAAACAATTGCTGATGGTTGGGCTTTTGCGACTAAAAAATCAGAGTTTTGTGCACAGTAAAATCATATAAATCATCGGAAAAAAATAGAAATCGATGACAATAATGCCAATGAAGCAAGGAAATGGTAGTCAGATGATTCAAAAGTATCGGAACTCGATGTAAATTATAGATTTCTATATCAGGAGAAAACAAATGGCTGAAAAAATCCGTGACATAAATGTCATTGAAAAAGAAACTCTCAAGGTTGCCAGAGAGTATAACAGAAAAAATAAAAAAGAAGGCGGAAAGACAAAAATTCTTTTTATAACTTTAAGCGTTTTATTTGTCTTTTTTATGCTGGTGGTGCCGCTTGTATCGGTAATTGTAAATTCCCTGAAAGAGGGCTTTGCCTTTTATATTCAGGCGATTTCAACTGATTACGTTTTATCAGCACTTAAGGTTACGCTAATTGCAACGATATTTGCAGTTATTGTAAATACATTTTTTGGACTGTGTGCGGCATGGGCGCTCACAAGATTTAATTTTAAGGGAAAACAGGTTCTTACAACACTCATTGACATACCATTTTCCATTTCACCTGTAATTGCAGGTCTTGCATATATTATGACCTTTGGCAGAATGCGATGGGCATATCCTATTTTGGAAAAAATAAATGATATTTTTGGAACAGATATCCAGATTGCGTTTGCGGTTCCGGGAGTTGTACTTGCAACAATATTTGTAACATTTCCATTTATATCAAGAGAACTTTTGCCTGCTCTTCATCTGTTCCTATGGAATTAAGCACCGGCAAAAGTTCTCTTGATATAAATGGAAATGTTACA
>JAILEJ010000195.1 GCA_024688095.1 Butyrivibrio sp. | reverse complement strand
AGAAAACAGCTTGGAATGAATGCGCGTGATAAAGCTGAATCAAGATATGATATAGGAAACTCTGTAAGAAAATTGGTTAATATTTACGAAAAAATATAAGGAATACTAGAAAACTTGCACAATTTCTGTTAAGTTATATACTAGTGGTTAGAGGAAAAAAGGAATTTTAGGAATAAGGATAATAGAATTATGAAGGGAGAAAAAATGAATTTAGAAGAAGCAAAGAGTAAATTAGAGAAATATGGACAGGAACATGTTCTCAAATATTACGATGAACTTAGTGAATCTGAGAAGACAGCACTTCTTGAGCAGATTGACGATACAGATTTTTCAATACTTGAAAACTGTAAGAATCTTGGAAAGGGTGGCGAAAGAGGAACTTTTTCACCACTTTCAGCAATGGAGCTTTCTGAAATAGAGGCAAATAAGGAGAAATTCACTAAGATTGGTGTTGAAACAATAAAGGCTGGTAAGGTTGCTGCGGTACTTCTTGCAGGAGGAATGGGAACAAGACTTGGATCTGATAATCCTAAGGGAATGTATGATATAGGCCTTACAAAACCGGTTTATATTTTCCAGAGAATTATTGAAAATCTTCTTGATACAGTTAAGCAGGCAGATGGAAGCTATATTCGTCTTTTTGTTATGACAAGTGAAAAAAATAATGATGCTACAGTAAATTTCTTCAAGGAGCATAATTTCTTTGGCTATCCTGAAGAAAAGGTTACATTCTTTAAGCAGGAGATGGCACCTGCTTCAGATTATGACGGCAAGGTATACATGGAAGCAAAGGGAAGAATTTCAACTTCTCCAAATGGAAATGCAGGATGGTTTTCATCAATGCTAAAAGCTGGTCTTGATGATATTCTTCATAAGGAAGGAATTGAATGGATCGACATCTTTGCTGTAGATAATGTTCTTCAGAGAATCTGTGACCCTTGCTTTGTAGGAGCAACAGTTTCATCAAATGTAGAAGTTGGAGCAAAGGTTGTAAGAAAGAATGCACCTGATGAAAAAGTTGGTGTAATGTGTCTTGAAGATGGTAAGCCATCAATCGTTGAATATTATGAGCTTTCACAGGAAATGATGGATGCAAAGGATGCAAAGGGAGATCCTGCATACAACTATGGTGTAATACTAAACTATATGTTCAATGAAAAAGCACTTGAGAGAATTGCATCAGAAAATCTTCCACTTCATGTTGTTGAAAAGAAAATCGGACATATTGATGAAAACGGAAATGAAGTTAAGCCAGAGAGTCCAAATGGATGCAAGTTTGAACAGCTTGTACTTGATATGATACATATGCTTAACAGCTGTCTTCCATACGAAGTAGTAAGAGAGCATGAATTTGCACCTATTAAGAACAAGACAGGTGTTGACTCTGTTGAAAGCGCAAGAGAGCTTTGCAGGAAAAACGGAATAGAACTGTAATATAATTTGTGAATTATATAATTGTTACAGAAACATATTTATAGTAACCAGAAGAAAATCTAACATTTAAACTGTTAAGCGTAACATTAGATAATTGAGAGAAGTGCTTGCTCACTATAAAATATAACTGTTCATACAGATAGGGGATGAACGGAGGAATTTTATAGTTAACAAACATTAGGATTGATGACAGGCGATAGAGCAAGTAATCGCAGAAAAGAGGTAGACATGGCAATATTAGTTACAGGTGGTGCAGGCTATATTGGAAGCCATACAGTAGTAGAGCTTCAGAATGCTGGATACGATGTAGTAGTTCTGGATAATCTTGCAAATGCTAATGAAAAGGTAATTGGAAGAGTAGAAAAGCTTACAGGAAAGAAAGTTCCTTTTTATAAAGGTGATATAAGAAATAGAGAAGATCTTGAAAAGGTTTTCACAAATGAAAAAATTGATTCTGTAATTCATTTTGCAGGACTCAAGGCAGTAGGAGAATCAGTTCAGAAGCCTTGGGAATATTATGACAACAATATTTCCGGAACACTTACACTTGTTGATGTTATGAGAAAACATAATGTAAAGAACATTATCTTTTCTTCATCAGCTACAGTATATGGAACTCCGGCATTTATACCAATCACAGAAGAATGTCCAAAGGGACAGTGCACAAATCCTTATGGATGGACAAAGTCAATGCTCGAGCAGATACTTACAGATATCCAGAAGGCTGATCCAGAATGGAATGTAGTACTTCTTCGTTACTTCAATCCAATTGGAGCTCACAAGAGTGGAACAATCGGAGAGAATCCAAATGGTATTCCAAATAACCTTATGCCATATATTACACAGGTTGCAGTTGGAAAACTTGAAAAGCTCGGAGTATTTGGTAATGACTATGATACACCAGATGGAACAGGTGTAAGAGATTATATCCATGTAGTAGATCTTGCAGTTGGACATGTTAAAGCTCTTGCAAAGTTAAAGCCAGGCTGTGGTCTTAATATTTATAACCTTGGAACAGGAGTTGGATACAGCGTACTCGACATTGTTAAGAACTTCGAGGAAGCAAATAACATTGAGATTCCATATGAGATCAAACCCAGAAGAGCAGGTGATATAGCAACTTGCTATTCAAGTGCAGAAAAAGCAGAAAAAGAACTTGGCTGGAAAGCAGAAAACGGAATCAGAGAGATGTGCGAAGATTCATGGAGATGGCAGAAGTCTAATCCAAATGGATATGATGACTGATTGGCAGACAATTAAATCCAAATACTTTTGCAAAGTCTTGAGAAGAAATTGAATTCTTACAAATGAAATATAAAAAGCTGTGTAAATGTAATGATCAAAGATCAAAGCATTTACACAGCTTTATTTTTTAAATGTATCAGTTGAATGTTACATAAATATAGATTATTGATTTCTGTTATTACATACAAGAAATCACTATTTTAATTAAAGAGTTCTCCATGTAAGTCCGTAAAATGTCTGCATCAGCTTTTTGATTTCATTTGCCATTGTCTCACATGCTTCCTTTTCAGAAGCGAAATGCATAAGACCAACTTTATTTTTGTTATCGCTGAAATACACGTCCCATCCACCATTAGAGGATTCCATGCAGATTCTGTTTTTATGATTTCCCTTTAAACTGTAAAGCTTCTTGGGTACAAGATGTTCTTTAAAAAATTTCTTTAATTCTTTCTTATTCATAGCAGTCCTCCTAAAAAATATATATAAATGTTCAGCAAACTGTTTAATGTAGTATTGATTACTACATATAGAATAGCATTAAACTATCAAA
>JAILEJ010000165.1 GCA_024688095.1 Butyrivibrio sp. | reverse complement strand
GGTAGAAAAGAATATTATGGCATAAATCTGAACATAGATTTATATGATACAGGATGTGGAATCACTGAAAAACAGAAGAATATGCTTTTTGGAGGGGTATATCTTGGAAACATAAATGAAGAGAGAAAAATCGGTGGTCTTGGCCTTGGAATAGCAATTGTAGAAGGTCTTGTTAATAGGATGAATGGATTTATAAAAATAGACAGCGTTCCGGAAAAGGGGACACATATACATATTTCCATTCCGCAAAAAATAGCTAATCCTGAACCTGGAATTACAATGGACAGAGTTTCAGAGTGCAATATCATTGCATATTTTAACAGAGAGAAATACACAAGATCTGAAGTGGGGGCGTTTTATTATGAACTGTTAAATCATGCTATTGATGAATTCCATTTTAATATAACATCTGCAGGTTCTCTTGCTGAACTTAAAGAATTATTTATAACAATGAGTATTACCCATGTCTTTATAGCATCCTGGGAATATGGAATGGATCCGGAATATTTTGAGAGTCTGGCAAAGCATACGAATGTATGTATATTTACTCATCATGATTTTAAACCGCTGGAAGGAAGCTGCTGCGATATCATTTATAAACCGATTTATGTTCTTTCTGTAATTGATTATCTTAAAAATTCTCTTGAAAATAATTTTAAAAGAGAAGAGACTAATAAATCTGATCTTATTTCTGTTGAAAGGCCAAGTTTTAAAGGTAAGAGAGCCCTTGTTGTAGATGATGATGAAATGAATCTTATTGTTGCAAAAGGTATTCTTGAGAGCATGGATGTTGATGTTATCACATGTCTTAGTGGAGATGAGGCTATTGAAAAATGTGGCATCACTGACTTTGACATTATATTTATGGATTATATGATGCCGGTTATGAATGGAACCAAAGCAATGAAGCATATACGTGAGATTAGAAACGGTTTTTATAAAGAGGTGCCGATTCTGGTACTTACAGCAAATGCTGTAAGTGGTGCCAGAGAAGAATTTATGCAGGCAGGTTTTGACGAATTTATTTCCAAACCGATAGATATAATCGAACTTGGAAATACCATGAAAGCATTTCTGTAAGTATTCGGGGAATGAGTTATGAATGAGAACGTAAAAGTTTTAATTACAACTGAAAGTGTGTGCGATCTTCCTGAGGAACTGATAGAGGAGCTTCCGATTGCTGTTATTCCATATTATGTAGTTACTGATGAGGGACGATTTGCTGACGGAATTGAGATAGGTTCTGAAGATCTTCTCAGGTATATTTCTGATAAGGGGAAATACGGTCTTTCTCAAGAGCCTGAAGTTTCTGAAATCAAAGCATTTTTTGAAGAGAGGCTGCAAAGTGCAAATTATATAATCCATATAACTATGGGGCAGAATACATCTGTTGGATATAAAAATGCTCTTGAAGCAAGTAAAGATAAGACTAATATAACAGTAGTTGATTCCGGCCTTATTTCAACCGGACTTGGCTTGGTAGTTTTAAAAGCTGCAGAACTTGTTAACCAGGGTAAAAGTGTGGATTATATTGTGAGTTTTATTAAGCAGTATGCAAAAAATATTTCATGTTCTTTTGTAATGAAGGATATGGAGTTTCTGGAAAAAGGCGGTAGATTATCCCATACTACAAGACGCTTGTATGAGGGAATGCTTGCAAATCCGCTTATGAAAATGAAAAATGGTGCAATACATTTTGGGGGCTTTTATGTAGGTGATTATAAATCAGTTATATCAAGATATATAAAGTCACAGATAAATATGATTTCAAAGGATTCTGAAGATCCTGTTTTTGTTGCTCATACAGGAGTTGATGATGCCATACTTGAAGAAGTAAACGAACTCATTAAAGAGATACTTCCAAAGGCCAGAGTCTATTATGTTATGGCTTCACCTGCAATTACCTGTAACTGCGGCGCGGGAACTATCGGTTTTATATATTCAGGAAATAAATATACAACATACTCTAAAGAAAATACTTCAGTTGTTGAAAAGCTTAAATTAAAAGTTTTGGAAATAGAAGATACAATATTAAATGATAATTTTTCCATAGATCAGAGATTACTTAATCTTATACTTGCGCTTGGATGGATGGGCGGTATTGTATCAGCTATTATAAGTATGTTTCTTGGTGAATATATAGGTGCATTAATAGTTATTGCTCTTCTTGCAGTTGTTATGTACTGTTTAAAACTATCTGTTTTTTATCAGAAGCCTGATGCAGCTGGTGTTATTGCCTGCATAGTAACCAATATGATTGTTTTTCCGATATTATTTTTTATATCAGGTGGAGTAAAGAGCGGAGTACCAATATGGTTTGTTCTTGGTCTTGTTTTTGACTGGCTTATTCTAAGGGGAAAGACCTGTTACATAGTATTTACCATAAATGCTGTTTTTTTGCTTTTATGTATAGTTATAGGAGATATTGCGCCCTGGCTTGTAAA
This sequence comes from Butyrivibrio sp., assembly GCA_024688095.1. Taxonomy (GTDB): domain Bacteria; phylum Bacillota; class Clostridia; order Lachnospirales; family Lachnospiraceae; genus Butyrivibrio. The sequence continues at coordinate 5,029 of JAILEJ010000165.1, read as the reverse complement.
AGAGGTAACAGATTATTATACAAAATATGATATTATGCAGACACTTATAGTTGTTTCTGTTGTGATTGGGGTTATTTATAAGTATCAGAAATATCTTCATGATACGCAACGCAAAGAACTAAAGTTAAGAGAAGAGGAACTCTTAAAACTTAACAGTACTAAAGATATATTCCTTGCCAATATGTCTCACGAAATAAGAACACCTATTAATGGAATAATTGGTATGAATACAATGCTTATGAGGGAATGCAAGGATCCAAATCTTCTTGAATACAGTGTTAATATTCAGAGTGCAAGTCAGGTTCTTTTATCACTTATAAATGATATTCTTGATGTTTCAAAGGTAGAAGCTGGAAAGCTTGAAATTCTGCCAAGTGAATATGATGTTTTTTCTCTTATAAATGATTGCTATCAGATAGCACATTCAAGAAGTGTAAATAAAGGTCTGGATTTTGAAATAGATATGGATCCGGAAATTCCATCAGTATTATATGGTGATGAAATCAGGATAAAACAGATTCTGAATAATATTTTGTCAAATGCAGTTAAATATACTAAAGAAGGTTATGTTAAATTTTCTATTGGTGTTGATAATATTAGTGACGCCTATGTCAGTATTAGGGCGGTAATTGAAGATACAGGAATAGGAATCAGGGAAGAAGACAAGGATAAAATATTTCAGAGCTTTTCAAGGGTAGATGAGAAAAAGAACAGAGGAATTGAAGGGACAGGTCTTGGGCTTACTCTTACCAAAAATCTTGTGAGCATGATGAATGGAACACTTACTGTAGACAGTATATACGGTCATGGCTCCACATTTACGGTTACTTTGCCACAGCGCATTGTTGACAGAGCACCAATAGGAGATTTTAACCAGAAATATAAGGATCACCTTTCATCTGCAGATAGTAAATATGATATTGTTTATGCTCCTGATGCAAGGATTCTTGTTGTTGATGACGTTTCAATGAACCTGCTTGTTGCAAAGGGATTAATGAAGCAGAACGGTATGACAGTTGATACCTGCGAATCCGGTGCTGAAGCTGTTCAGCTGGTTCTTCATAGCAAATATGATATTATATTTTTGGATCATCTTATGCCTGAGATGGATGGTATTGAATGCCTGCACAGAATTAAGTCTCTTAGGTTTAATCCGAATGAAGATACGCCTATAATTGTTCTTACGGCCAATGCGGTTGCAGGAGTAAGAGATGAATATTTAAGAACCGGATTTACAGACTATTTATCCAAGCCTATTAAGGAAAGAGATCTTAATGATATATTGAATACATATCTTCCAGAAGATAAAAAAAAGAAAAAAGAAGATAAAGAAATAACAGAAGATAAGAATACAAAAGAAAATGAAATACTAGAAACTAATGAAATAACAGAAGATAAGAACATAAAAGAAACGATTACAGAGGATGATATTACAAAGGATAAGAATGCAGGAGAAAATAATACAGAACTTTCCATAGACAAAATAAAAAACATAGGCGAAATTGACATAGAGCTTGGAATTAAGTATTGTATGAATGATGAAGATTTTTACCTTGAGGTAGTAAAGTCTTATCTTGAAAATGATAAGAGAGAACTCATGGATAAGGCTCTTGAGGATGAGTCCTTTGAAGAATACCGGATACAGGTGCATGCATTAAAGAGTATATCTCTTAATATAGGTGCCAAGGGGCTTTCTGATGAGGCTAAGGAAATAGAAAATGCCTGCAAGGCTGGGGATTTTGATAAAGTAAGAAGAGGACACGATCATCTGCAAGTCAGATATGGTGAACTTTTGGATTCTTTAAAATAGATTTTTTGAACAGGAGAGAGTAATGAAAAAAGAAATTAAAATTAAGTACCACAGCAGCGAAATAGATAAGCTTGAATATATTGATGGGAAGAGTGATTGGATAGATCTTAGAGCTGCAAAAAAATATGAGCTTAAAAAGGGGGATTTTGCACTTATTGATCTTGGGATTTCTGTTCAACTTCCAGAAGGTTATGAAATGATAACAGCTGCAAGATCATCCTTGTTTAAAAACTATGGTCTTATACAGACAAATGCAATTGGTGTTATTGATGAGACTTATTGCGGAGATGATGACATTATCATGATGCCTGTTTATGCAACAAGAGATACTGTTGTTAATGTTAATGACAGAGTATGCCAGTTTAGAATTTTTGAGCATCAGCCTGTAATAAAATTTAATGAGGTTGAAAGTCTTAATAATGAAACAAGAGGCGGATTTGGAAGTACGGGGAAACAGTAATTATGAGCATGATAGAAGAAAATCTTAAAGAAGTTGAAAAAAGAATACAAAAAGCCTGTGAGAGAAGTGGCAGAGACAGAAGTGAAGTAACACTTATAGCAGTTAGTAAGACAAAGCCGGTTTCAGATGTTCGTGAGGCTATGAGATGCGGAATAACTGTATTTGGTGAAAATAAAGTTCAGGAGATAAAGGATAAAACAGAAGAAATTACCGAAAAGCTTGACTGGCACATGATAGGTCATCTTCAGACTAATAAAGTGAAATATCTTCCTGGAAGAGTATGCATGATTCATTCTGTGGATAATATAAAACTTGCAGAAGAAATCGAGAAACAGGCTGCAAAGCATGAGCTTGTTATGGATATTCTCTGTGAAGTAAATGTGGCAGAAGAAGATTCAAAGTTTGGCCTTAAAGTGGAAAATGTTCCTGATTTTATTCGTGATATTAAGGATTTTGAGCATATCAATGTCAGAGGGCTTATGACAATCGCCCCTTATACAGATGATCCGGAATCTAACCGTAAGTATTTTGCTACTCTTAGAAAACTGATGAATGATATCAATGATACAGGAATATTGAAAAACAGGATGGATGTTCTTTCTATGGGAATGACTGGAGATTATGAGGTCGCAATTGAAGAAGGCGCTACATTTATCCGAGTAGGAACAGGAATATTTGGCGAAAGAAATTATAATATTTAAGACTTGAATACTTAAAGAACCGGCATATATTGTATGCAGGTTCTTTTTTTATCCTTTTATTTAAAAGCTTTTTGGGCTATGTCAATTGTGCATAAAAAATAATTGTAAAATTAATGAAAATTATTATTGTAAACGCTTACATAAATGTGGTATAACTATTTTGGAAATAATACTGATGGTATGTAAGCTGTTTATATGAAAACGCTTACAAATATATAACCACGAACTCAGTTTTGCGCTAAAGCGCAGTAAATATATTTTTTAGGAGGATTAAACGTGGAGACATTAAATTATGACGTTTTGGAAAAGTCAGGATATAAGGGCTATATCCTAAAGGAGGCTCCTATAAAGGTGCTTCAGTTTGGTGAGGGTAATTTCCTTAGAGCATTTGTTGACTACTTTTTTGATGTAGCTAATGAAAAGGCAGGTTTTAATGGAAAGGTTGCTCTTGTACAGCCAATTTCACAGGGACTTACAAAGATGATCAACGATCAGGATGGCCTTTATACATTATATCTTCGCGGCAGCGAAAATGGACAGAAGGTAGATGAGAAGAGAGTTATTTCTTCATGTGCATGCTGCCTTAATCCATATGATGCTGATGATTATGCTAAAATGGTAGAAATATCAGAAAGCGATGATCTTGAAATTATTGCTTCTAATACAACTGAAGCTGGTATAGCTTATGACCCTGAGTGTAAATTTGAAGACAAGCCTGCAGCAAGCTTTCCTGGAAAGCTTACACAGATGCTGTATGCAAGATTCAAGGCTGGTAAGAAGGGTATTGTGGTTCTTTCATGCGAGCTTATTGATAATAATGGTAAAGAGCTTCTTAAATGTGTAAACCAGTATATTGATCAGTGGGGACTCGGAGAAGACTTTAAGAAGTGGATAAATGAAGAAAATATCTTCTGCTCAACACTTGTAGACAGAATCGTTCCTGGTCGCATCAGAGATGAAGAGGAAGTTGCAAGACTTGAGAAAGAGAACGGATATCATGATAATCTTATAGATGTAGGTGAGATCTTTGGAGTATGGATCATTGAAGGACCTGATGGACTTGAGGACAGACTTCCATTTAAGAAGGCTGGTGTTAATGTTCATGTTGTACCTGATGTTATGCCATACAAGCATAGAAAAGTTCGTATTCTTAATGGTGCTCATACAGGATTTGTTCTTGGTGCATATCTTTCAGGCCAGGATATAGTTAGAGACTGTATGCACAATGAGAATATTTCAGGTTTCATGAATAAGATGCTTAATGAAGAAGTTATTCCTACACTTCTTGATCTTGATAAAAATGATCTTCTTGAATTTGCAGCAGCTGTAAAAGATAGATTTAATAATCCATTTGTTAATCACGAGCTTTTAAGCATCAGCTTAAATTCAACAAGTAAATGGAAAGCAAGAAATATGCCTTCTTTCCTTCAGTATATTGAGCTTAATCATAAGCTTCCTGTATGCCTTACAATGTCACTTGCAGCATATATTGCATTCTATTCAACTGATGTTCAGGAGCTTAATGACAAGGGACTAGTATGTAAGAGACCTGCAGGTAATACTTATACATGTAATGATGACAGATGGGCTCTTGAGTTCTATTATGATCATAGAAATGATTCTGATGAGGATCTTGTAAAGGCTGTTCTTGGAAATGAGAAGATGTGGGATCAGGATCTTAATAAGATTGATGGTCTTACAGATACAGTAATAGCTGATCTTAAGAAGATAAGAGAAGATGGCGTTGAAGCTGCTTATAAGAGCTGTCTTTAATTATTGATTTCAATTTAGTAATATTAATTAATAAATAATTTTGATATATTTTTATTATATTATTTAATGTGTTTTGCGATTTTTTTTGAGGGAAGAGAGTCTTCCGGGAAAATAAAAGCCCGGGAGACTCTTATTTTGTATGTTTGTTACTGTTCAGAGGTAGCAGGAAGCGCTACGCCGCTGACTGCGTAAGAAAATGATTCAGGAGTGAGCGCATTCCTCGCCGTAGGCGATTTGGAATGAATGCGCGAATTCGTTACTGGAGCGAGCTGCTAGCGAGTGAAC
>JAILEJ010000333.1 GCA_024688095.1 Butyrivibrio sp. | reverse complement strand
CTTCTGCATCCCATACATGGATATACATCACCTTTTTTGTATTCCTTCATCTTCTTTGCAGAGATATAATCAGGAACCATTCTCTTTGCTGTGCATTTAGCAGCAAGCTTTGTGAGATACCAGTACTTTGATCCCTCTGTTATATTATCTTCATCAAGAACGTAGATAAGCTTAGGGAATGCAGGTGTAATATATACGCCCTTCTCATTCTTAACACCTACGATACGCTGCTTGAGCATTTCCTCAATCACCATTGCAAGGTCATCACGAAGCTGACCTGCAGGTACTTCATCGAGATACATAAATACTGTAATAAATGGTGCCTGTCCGTTTGTAGTCATCAGTGTTATTACCTGATACTGAATAACCTGAACACCTCTCTCGATTTCTTTTCTCACACGCATCTCTGCGATTTCATTTATCTGATTTCCAGTAGGTTCCATTCCTGCAGCTTCAAATTCAGCCTTAACTTCTCTTCTGAATTTCTGTCTGCTCACATCAACAAATGGTACAAGATGTGAAAGTGTGATACTCTGACCACCATACTGTGAACTTGCAATCTGTGCAATTGCCTGTGTTGCTATATTACATGCAGTTGAGAAACTCTTTGGTCTCTCGATCATTGTTTCAGAAATTACTGTACCGTTCTGAAGCATATCATCAAGATTTACAAGGCAGCAGTTATGCATATGCTGTGCAAAATAATCTGAATCATGGAAGTGAATAATACCTTCCTGATGAGCCTTAACTACATCTTCAGGAAGAAGAAATCTTCTTGTGATATCACGGCTTACTTCACCTGCCATGTAGTCTCTCTGTACGCTGTTTACAGTAGGATTCTTATTTGAGTTCTCCTGCTTAACTTCTTCATTGTTACATTCAATAAGACTCATGATCTGCTGATCCGTAGTATTTGACTTACGAACCATAGCTCTCTTATATCTATATGTAATATATTTTCTGGCTATTTCGAACTTTCCTGATTCCATCAGTCCATTCTCTACCATATCCTGAATCTCTTCCACACTTGCGGCTCTTGTAAGATTCTGGCAGTTATCCTCTACAGCCTTCTCAATGTTTGCAATTTCTTCCTCTGTAAGTCTTTTTGTCTCAGCTACCTCTGCGTTTGCTTTCTCAATAGCAGCTACAATCTTTGACCCATCAAATGCTACTTCTTTTCCACTACGTTTAATGATTTTCAAAAGAAACCCCTCCCAATTTGGTATTTCACTAAATATATTACTTTGTATAAAAAAACTATATCTTGTGTCTTCTTAATTATCATAATACATTATTTTGTATATTTCAAGACTAGTAAATAAATATCTTTTGTTTTTTATATATCCCTTACAAATTCAAGCCTGTTGTGGTATTTCATGAATTTTGTAAGTAGTTTTTTATCTGTAACTTCTTTTCCAGAGATAAAATATGTGGTATGAAATCTGTTTTTCATATCATCTATATCTTGTATCTCAATTTTTTCTACTCCACAATTTCTAGTCAGGGATAAAACATCAGCAAGATGTCTTACAGTACCCTCATTACCATCTATCAGAAGTATATCTTCTCCAAATACTTCTTTATATACAGGTTTGAAATAGTTGAAATGAGTACAGCCAAGTACAAGCGCCTGATATCCTGATTTATCTATATCAGCAAAGGTTTCTGTGAGATACCTTGTAACTTCTTCACCTTCAAATATCTGTTCTTCGGCAAAGGTTACGAGCCCTGGAGTAGCCTTTATATCTACTCTGTGTTCCCCATCAACTCTGCTAAGAAGTGTCTTTAGTTTATTTTCTCTGACTGTTACAGGTGTTGCTATAACCATTATCCTCTTGCCATCTGTCCCTTCAACTGCAGGCTTTACAGCTGGTTCCATGCCAAGGATAGGTATATCATACTTTTGCCTTATTGTTTCAATTGCTACACTTGTTGCTGTATTACAGGCAACCACAAGAGCATCAATTCCTTTTTCAATAAGAAAATTTGTTATAGCATCAACATATTCTGTTATCTGTTCTTTAGTTTTCGTTCCATATGGGACATGCTCTTCATCTGCATAAAAAAAGTATTCTTCATTTGGCAGCTGGTGATATGCCTCGTGAAGGACACTTAAGCCTCCCATACCGGAATCTAAAATTCCGATTTTCATATTTTCTCTCCATGCCTATTGTAGCCATAAATTTTTATAGTTTTATGCTACAATACAATGCTACATTATTATTGAAGCTCTTTTTCCGGTCTGTTGCAGATACTGTTCACCAATATTTTCAGCAGGCATTTTAACAGAAAAGAATTTTTAGATATTTCTTTTTAAATTCCTTAATAAGTATATGTTATAATTGCTTCATGAGCAATGTTAAAATTGACGAATTACAAAAGCTATATAAGGATACCAAGGTAAATACGTTCTTCCAGGAATTGTGCGAATATTACGCAACAAAATCCGATTATCAGGAAAATTCATACGAGGAGGAAATAGAGCCTGAAAATATTGTTGAACCAATTTACCTGCTTTTCTGTCTGCAAAGACGTGACACTTCGCTGTCTTCCTTTGAATATATTCGGAAAAAATATCCGAATTTATTTGAATGTATTCAGACAATTTATGAGAAACTTTTGCTTGGAATGAATACTACAGCACTTTATAATGAGCTTTCAGCTGAACTTGAAAAAAGCTTTTCACTTACTTCTGAAAATATACTTGAGCGAAGTGATCACTACAATTCTTTGTATGACGATCAGGCTGAGGCCATGGAGCACTTCTACGATTACATGAAATCGTACAAAAAAGTTTAAAAATAGCAGTCCTTTTTACCGGAGCTGCCAGATTAAATTAAATATTTACTATTATATATAGAAGAAAGGAATTTTATAAAAATGGTTAATCCAATGAAAATTATGGAACTTAAGGGATTGTGGGATAAGTTCACTCTTAATCACCCTAAATTTCCAATGTTTCTAAAAGCTGTAAGTACAAATGGTATTCATGAGGGTACTATAATCGATATCACAATCCAGGAGCCGGATGGAGAAAAGATTCAGTCCAATCTCAAAATCTCAGCTTCTGATATGGAACTTTTTGACAGATTAAAACAAATCTCATCTGAAATGCAATAAAAATGCTTTAAAAAAAGAAATCCGCAGTACCGCGGATTTCTTTTTACTTTTCAGTTATAAGTCTTGTGGCAATATATAATGTTTCACCATTATATTCTACCTTTGTCCATTCTCCATCTTCACTTATACCTGTTCTTGTAAGTTCCATTCCGGAATCTACAGTAACTGCAATAAATGAATCGTTATCTGTACTTGGTATTGTTCGAAGATTAGATTTTGTATTTGTTACAACCGTTCCACTTGCTTCCACAAATCCCGCAATCTCTCCGACCTGTGTTGTAACCTGCTCATCCGGATCAGTTGCAAATATAGGATCTATGATCTTTTTCTTAGCAATAAGAACAATAAGTACAAGAATTATTAATCCTGTTATAAATGATGCTATTCTAATATATTTCTCTATTTTATAGTCTTCTTCATCGTCTTCGTAAAAATCTTTTTCTACCTTTTTATCTTTCTTTGAAGAAGTTTTCTTTTCTTTTATTTTTTTACCGGGTTCTTCTTTTTTCTTTGATTTTGATTTCTCAGATTTTTTCTGCTTCTCGTATTCTTCATCTTCATCAAAATCTTCATCTGCGACTGATCTGTTTTCAGATATATGAAGCTTCTCTTTTAAAAGCCTTTCTTTTTCTCTTGATGCTTCTTCTTTTTGCTTCCTAAGCTCAGCTTCTTTTTGTAATTTTTCTTCTCTTGTTATAGAAGCTTCTTTTTTTGCCTGTCTTTCTTTTTCAGCAATTTCCTGCTCTCTTTTTGCAAGAAGTCTTTCCTTTTCTTCTATTTCTCTTTCTCGTTCTTTTAGAAGCTTCTCTTCTTCTTTTTTGGATACATTTGCATGATCAGTTCCATCATCCTGCTGAAATGTCATCTCTTCAAGACTCTTTGAAGCTGCATCAATAATTGCCTGTGCTTCTTTTTGTCTTTCAATAGCTCTGTTTTTTATATATTCTTCTCTTTCATCCGCATTCAGAAAATCGTATGGATCCTGTATTTCAATGTCATCTGCAATTTCATCCGGTGTACGTTTTCTGTAATCGTTAATGTTTAAAATTTTGTCTGCCATCTTTTCCCCTAAAAAACGTAAAAATCTAGCCCCTTTTCTACCTTATTCCATATATAAAAGATTATTTTAAATAAAAAAGTGCCAGCTATTAAGCCAGCACCTTGTCAATCAATTCCTGCAATTTAACCTTGGACACCGCACCAACGGATTTCTCTACAATCTCACCATTTTTGAATATGGCAAGCATTGGTATAGACATAACGTTGTAGTTCTGCGCAAGGTCTGGCTCATCGTCTACGTTAATCTTTCCAACCTTGATCTTACCATCGTATTCGCCTGCAATCTGTGCAATAACAGGTGCCATCATCTTACATGGTCCACACCAGTCTGCATAGAAGTCTACTAATACTGGTAAATCACTTTCAATTACTTCCTGCTTAAAATTATCAGTTGTAAACTTGTACTCCATTGTGTAGCCTCCCTCATATTTGGTTTTTGATACCTTCAAATAGAAATACCTACCGTCTCATATATCATATTTGAATATTATCATATTTTCCTATAAATTACCAAACTTATTCACGATTTTTAAATTATTTTCAGATTTTTTCATCGCTTTGGAGGATAAAATTATTATCTTGAAATTATATATTTACAAATAGGATTTCCCTTTGCAGAAAATCTCTCCTCGTATTCTGTCATTACATTACCTTCATTCATCTTCTCATCATGATGAAGATCATATGTAAGTTCATCTATTTTCCATCCAGCCGGCTCAACTTCTTCAACTGCAAAGTCAAATAAGTCTCTGTTATCTGTTTTAAATTCTACTGTTCCGCCTTCTGCAAGAATCTGATCATATCTTCTTAAAAATTCTCTTGATTCAAGTCTTCTTTTTGCATGTCTGTCTTTTGGCCATGGATCTGAGAAATTAAGATATACTCTGTCTATTTCCCCTTTATCAAAAACATCCTCTATTACTTCTGCTTCCATTCTTACAAATCTTACATTAGGAAGCTGAAGTTCTTCCTGTTTCTGAATTCCTCGTACCAAGACACTTGAAAATTTTTCTATTCCTATATAATTTATATCCGGATTAAGGGCTGCCATATCCATAATAAACCTGCCCTTTCCCATTCCTACTTCTATATGTATTGGATTATTATTTCCAAATATTTCCTTCCAATTACCTTTTTGCTTCTCCGGTTCATTTATTGCATAAATACTTTCTGCTATTGCTTCTCTTGAACCAGGTACGTTTCTAAGTCTCATTTTTCCTCACCCTTAGGAAATATTTTAATCATTTCCTTCTATATTTATTTGTAAAAATCTCTAAAACATTTTCTTATATTGTTTTCTTTGTTTTATCTTAGATTGCCTTTTACTTTTTGCTATTTTACAACAAAGTCTTATTAATCTCTACCATGTATTTTTGTTTTTTCTGTGAAATGTTATTTCTTATTATAATATCAGGCAATATACTTATTAAAGTTTGTCTTCAAATAGTGTATTATTATAATACTATGAACAAATTAAAATCTTTTCTTTCAAAAAAAATTTCATATATAATGTCAGCATTTTTTATTGGCACCGCTTTACTTAATCCAATAAATACCTATGCTACTGAAATTACTGATTATCAGGCTGCAGCCGAGGCAAGACTGCTCTTACCTGTTCAAAGTAATGAAATAGCCAACTGGCCGGAGGGGCCTTCTATTGAAGCAGAAGCAGCTATTGTCATGGAAGCTAATACCGGAACTATTCTGTATGCCAAAAATATTCATGAAGAGCTTTATCCAGCAAGTACTACCAAAATCCTAACCTGCCTTCTGGCTGCTGAAAATGCGCCTCTTACTGACATGGTGACTTTTTCATATGAAGCTGTTCATTCTGTTCCTTCGGATGGTTCCAACATGGGTATAGATGCCGGTGAGTCAATGACTCTTGAACAATGCCTTTACGGTATCATGGTTGGTTCTGCCAATGAAGCTGCCAATGCCGTTGCCGAGCATGTCAGTGGCTCAATCGAAGCATTCGTTGACCTTATGAATCAGAAGGCTGCAGAGCTTGGTTGCACTAATTCTCATTTTAATAATACTAACGGTTTGCAGGATGAAAACCATTATACAAGTGTTTATGATCTTGCCCTTATTTCCAAAGAGTTCTTTAACACAGATGCTCTTTCAGAAATCGGAAATACTGCAAGGTATCATTTCACTGCTACTGCAACACAGCCAGATGACTTTTATCTTAACAACAAACACAAGCTTATAAATGGTGAGATTTCCTACGATGGTATTCTTGGTGGAAAGACCGGATACACAAGTCTTGCAAGAGAAACTCTTGTAACCTGCTGTGAACAAGATGGTATGAAGCTTATCTGTATCGTATTTATGGATGAATCTCCTACTCAGTTTACTGATACAGTTACTCTTTTTGATTATGGCTTTGGTAATTTTAATCTTGTAAGTATAAATGAAAATGAAAATAATTATATTCCTTCAGATTCATCTTTTTTTAATCTGGATAATGAACTTTTTGGCAGTTCTACTTCAATTTTGGAATTTGAAGATAATTCCTATGTTGTTCTTCCCAAAGGTTCTAGCCTTTCAGATTGTGAATCGGTAGTTTCCTATAATGTTCCAGAAGGTAAGGGACATGTAGCTGCAATCAATTATACATATAATGATGCCCCTGTTGGAATGGTTTATGTAGATGCTACAACTAATGATTCATCCTATAACTTTACTTCATTAAATGGTGCAAGTGATACAGAAGATAATTCAAATAGTACATCTGCAGATACTATTTATCTAAATGTAAAGCTTATTCTCATTTTTACAATTGTTGCCGCAGCTCTTCTTATAATCATTATTTATATACATTCACTTGTTACTTCCTATAGCTTTGCTGCTCAAAGACGTGACAAGAAACGTATGAGAAAAAGAAAACGTGAAGCAAAAAAAGGTCGTATGAGATTTAGAGATTAAAATTTTAAGGAGATACCTCTTATAAACAGCGGTATCTCCTTTTTGATTTGCCTTAATAATATATTTTAATTATGTTGCTTTTTTAATAGCTTTTCATTCTATTTTCTGAAATCATAAATCTTATTTCTTTATTTTTTTCATACGCTGTTTATATCTTTCCTTTTTATCCTTAAGTTCATTCTTATCTTCTTCGGAAATAAACTTTGAAGTTTTTACAACGTACAGTTTATCATTTTCAGATTTTTTTACTCTGATCTTTGATTTCATATAGCCATGCTCATTGCAGTATGAAACAGCTATATAATATTTTCCTCCATTTGGAGAAAACCATTTTATCTTACGCCTGATATTTTTATGGCAGATATAGCATCTTGTACTCATAACTTCGCTATCAGATAAAAGTTCTTCTCTGGTATCAAACTCTCTGGAAATATATTTTGCATACTTTTCAAAAACAATATGTATTTCCTGACGCTTGTCCTTTGGAGTTACATAGTTATCAAAGGAATAATTGTTTCTAATTCTTTCGCTTATTCCCTGGAATATCCTTGCTGTATAAACTGCATCTGAAAGTGCTCTATGGAATGGCTGATCCTTTGGAATTTCTTTAAAGTCAATTGCAAACTCCAAAGCTCTTCGTAACTTTCCGTTCTCATATTCAAGGCTAAAAAGCTTTTGTACATCAAAAAAAGGAAGTGGTCCATCTGCAATTGGTTCCATATTGTAGTATTCCATATTTCTCTGAAGCTCTGGAAGATCAAGCGGTCCCCATGTGCAAAAAGCAGGATCCTCGCCGCACCACTTCAGAAAATCATCTGCTACTTTTATAAATATATCACCTTTTTCAAGGTCCTTCATTGTCAGATGTATAAGCTTTTCTGTTATCTTATGCATCTCATGATAAACCTGTGGTTTAACAAGTCTTGAAAAGGTGTCTATTATTTCCAATTGTTCATTAAGCTTTACAGCTCCGATTTCTACTATCTCAAATGGAAGATCCGAAAGTTCATCATCTCTTGTTTTCTCTCCCTGATTCCATTCAAGATCAAAAACTATATAATTCTTCATATACTAATTATAAATTATTGAGCCAGGTTGTTGCCAGGTCAATCCAGACTACTACCTGTTCAAAATCCTCTTTCTTATGATGACTAAGTGTTAGCTTATTTGCAAGTGCAAGTCCATGTCCTCCAACAGGGAATATGTGGAGTTCTGTATTGATATTTTTTTCTCTAAGTGCGCTTGCAAATAATAGTGAATTTTCTACCGGTACTGAACCGTCTGTAAAAGTATGCCACATAAATACAGGTGGAACATTTTCATTTACTCTTTTTTCAAGAGAAACCTTTTCTACAAGTTCGTCATAATGATCCCCAAGCAGATTTACAAAGGATCCCCTGTGTGCAAACTTTCCTGAAGTTATTACCGGATATGCAAGAAGAAGTCCGTTTGGTCTTATATCCTCTTCAGATACCCCAAGCTCTTTTTCTATAAATCCATCTTTCCATTCACAGGCAAAATCTGCTGCAAGATGTCCTCCAGCCGATGCTCCAAATACGGCAATTTTATCTTTATCAATATGATATTCAGTTGCCTTACTTCTTATTATAGCAATACTTCTTCCAAGTTCCAAAAGTGCTGTCGGATAAATTGATGGAGCTACTGAATATCTAAGAACCGCAGCATGAAATCCCTTTGCCATAAAACTAAGTGCGATAGGTTCAGCCTCTCTGTCGGAGGTATATTCATATCCACCACCTGGACATATAATAATTAAAGGTCTTTTTTCTATAGCTATATCGTCTGAATACTCTTGTATATATAATGTCAGATTTGGATAATCCTGTGAACCTTTTTCTTTTAAAGATATTTTTTCGTAAATCATTATTGCCTCCCTGGTTTAATATTTACCTATCTATAATTAATTATTTTTGTTAGTTTATTACTTACTATTTTCTAATTTTTATTAACAAAACCTATTTAAGTTTATATCATATTCTTTTCTTTTAAAATATTTTTATGTTATTTCCTTATATGAATTGTTATTAAATTAGCATTATTATTTTTTTATTTATGTCTGATTTATACTTATTGCCATTTTTGCTGATCTCAAATTTCACTTATTTCTATTTTCTTATCTTAAATATACTTATGTCTATTTACTCTTATCTTTATTTGTACTTATATATATTTTTCAACTATTTATTTTTCTTTTAACTATTTTATTTATAATTCACAAATTTAGTATTGACATATTAAATTGTACGCAATATAATTTTGTTATCAGTTGACGTGATTTAATTTATTGGAGGTAAATAAAATGTCTTTTTATGATTACTCAGTTACAGATACACAGGGAAATGAAGTTCCTATGAAAAATTTTGAAGGAAAAGTTGTACTTGTTGTAAATACAGCAACAGGCTGTGGCTTTACTCCTCAGTACAAGGATCTTGAAGATATGTATGAGAAGTTCCATGAACAGGGACTTGAAATTGTCGATGTTCCTTGCAATCAGTTTGCAGGTCAGACTCCTGGAAATGATGATGAGATTCATGAATTCTGTACTCTTCATTACAA
>JAILEJ010000497.1 GCA_024688095.1 Butyrivibrio sp. | reverse complement strand
GAAGATTTACAGCTTGAAAGAGATAAGGCACTTGATAATAACGATCTTGCAGGAGCAAAGCTTCTCGATGCCAAGATACAGGCAGTAGATAATGATATAGCAGATGAAGAAGACAGACTTGCTAATATACTTGCTAATTCAGATTCAGCATCTGAAGCAGCAAGAGCTGGAGCAGAACTTGGAAATAGTCTTGCAGGATTATCTGACAAGCTTGTCAGTAAAGCAGCAGATGCTCTTCAAAATGATGCAAATGCTGATTTGTCTGCACTTGCAAATGCACTTGCAGATCTTGGACAGACAGACGCTCTAAATGATTTAAAGGATCTTGCCCAGAATAGTGGTGCCAGTGATGATACATTATCTGGAATTCAAAATGCTTTAGATTCTGCGGATTCAGATGGCTCGGGTTCAGGGGATGGTTCTGGTGACGGTTCAGGAACAGGTGACGGTTCTGAGGATGGTCTTGGAGCAGACAGTTCACTATTATCAATGTCAGCAGATGAACTTATGGATGCATTACTTGCTTTCTTTGGCGTAAAGTCTCTTGATGAACTTGGCATGAAGGAAAGTGCAATTGCAGCAGTTGCTTTCTCAAAAATATATAAAATGGGAAATAATGCTGCAGGAGAACTTGCAAATACAATTGCGACAAAGGGAATTACAGATAACAATATTTATTTTTATATACAGTTTAATGGCACAAAAACAATTGAATATGCAAGCCTTAAGGCTGTAAGTGACATTACATCATACAGATATTTCTATGATGATACTAAAAAGGTAGCAACCATGACGCTTGGTTCAACAATATATAGTTTCACAACAGGAAGTGATCAGATGTACAAGGGTGATACATCATCTGACCCAGAAACAATGACGAGGAAACTGGAGTTTTCCGGAGTACCATATCTGGCTGAAGATGATTGCGTGAATTACTTCAAATGTGATACCGAATATATAGCAACTTCAAGTTACGCGGTTTGTTATACAAATCCTATGAAGGCACAGGTTGAAGAATATATATCTGGGCTAAATGGAGATTGAAAGGACGAGATGAATGGCTGATTATCCTATTATTGCAGATGTAAGTGCATATATTGTAAGGACGCTTCGAGAAAAGATGTGTCCTGAACCAATTCCGTCTCCTAATAATATAGAGATTTCATCACCTGCTGCGCAGGATGTTGACTACATTGTAGGTTTATATCTCTATGATATTAAGGAAGACATTCAGTTATCTACTCCAAATTATATTTCAAGGGGTAGGGCACAGCTATCAAAGCCGCCAAGACCATATGCTTTATATTATATGGTTTTTATAAACGGTTCCTCCCAGATGGGACTTAAGGCACCGGATATACAAAAAATCATTGGACGTGTTGCTCAGATTGTAAATGACAACAGCTCTGTACGTCCAAATGAGTTGCAATCCTGGCTTGATACTCAGGAGCCTCCGATTGTACTGTCTCAGGCGAAGATAAGTTTGGAGGAGAAAGTAAGGGTGTGGCAGGCTATCAATAAGCCATATCAGATAAGCCTGTTTTATAAGGCGGCACCTGTTATGCTTTCAAGCGGTGAGATTATTGATACACCACGTGTTACTGAGGCTAGCTTTGGGATCAACATTACAGGAGAAGAAAGGAGGGAATAGCCTAAGTGGGCGATTGTATTATTCGTGTCAGAATAGACCTTTTACTCAGGCTTATCGACACGACTACGGGCGCATCCGTCAATGTAGCTAACGTTGAGTTTAGTAAAGGCGGAATAATTCTTAAGCCGGAATATAAAGGAGATGGTTATTTTATATTTATAAATTGTGGCAGAGAAAATGGTCTCATGCACATAAAAGCTTTTGGTTATGAAGAAGCGGATATATCCATTGACTATGAACAGCTTAATGAGCACAGCCCGGAAAGTGATGTATTCCTGATACCATCAGAGAGTACAGCAAGAGGCGAGCCGGTAATCGGTATTACAGGTAACCTTCCTTCCCTGAAGTCTATTGATGCAATTAATCTTATGCGTCCGCTATGCAGTTTTTCCGAGTTCAATGCCAAGAAAAATGAGTTATCAGTTTTTGGTTATGTAGCAGGAAAAAATGTGAAACTGGAAGATACATATTACGGATTAATATCATTAGATGAAAGTGTTTATGAAAGTTTTGCAGTTGCCAATCAGAGCGGTGACAATAAAGCAATTCTAAAGGGACCTCTTCAGGGAGAAATAAGACCAAATCAAAAAATTTACAGAATGCTTTTTGGCAGTGTAAAAAAAGATGGAAGTTTTATTTTCAGAGTGAGGGATGATGCTACTGAAATTAAGTATCTTTTAAGACTTCAGACTAAAAGAGGTGCTACATATTTCAGAGTAATTGATTTCCATAAGACCTATGGAGTAATTGATCTGATGGAAGAGGCAAAAAAAGCTGTAGTAAAAAAACCGGTAGAGGCCAAAAAGGCAGAAACTGAAAAAGTTAAAAATACCGAGGAGGTAAAGACTTGAGTGAGATTGTAACTGCTGGTGCAAATTGCATGTGTAGTTTTGGAACAGCTCCAGCTCCATTAAAGGTGACATCGCAGACTAAAATCCTTGCGGATGGAAAACCTGCGGCAACTATTCAGGATTGTCAGGGAGGCGCGAATGTTGGACCATTTGGAATGTGTACATCACTTGCGAATCCTGCAGTAGCTTCTGCAACAGCAGCAGCTATGGGTGTTTTAACACCACAGCCCTGTATGCCGGTACCTGCTGGAACATGGATTCCAACTCATCCAAAGCTTATTGTAAACGGAAAACCTTGTCTAACATCTGACTGTAAAATGATGTGTGCATATGCAGGATCAGTTTCGGTAACTTATCCCGGGCAAATTAAAACTTCAGCTAACTAATAAAATGGAAAAAGGAGAAAAACAATGCCAGAATATTTATCACCAGGTGTATATGTGGAAGAATATGATAACTCTCCACGAAGTATTGAAGGTGTGGGCACAAGCACAGCCGGATTTGTAGGAATGGCTGAGAAAGGACCTATAGAAGGAGTGCCTCTCCTTGTAACAAGTGTGAAAAGCTTTAAACAGCAGTTTGGAGGATTTTTACCAGAATTTATGTATGGTGAATACCGATTCCTTGCAAACAGTGTAGAGCAGTTCTTTGATAATGGTGGAACAAGATGCTATGTAATGCGTGTCGCTCCTGCTAAAGCAAAGGCTTCATCAAAGAAGATGGGAATTCTTTCAGTAGAAGCAGCTAACCCAGGTAAGTGGGGAGATAAGATTCAGATATTTATTTCAACAGGCAAAAAGCATAAAATGCAGCTTATTGAGAAGACAGAGCTTGGATATAAGGCTAAGAGTCTTGATGGCTTTAGAGAAGGCGATTTAGTTGAATTTAATGGAAAAGTAAATAAAATCAAAACTATTTTTGATAATGAAGTAGCTTTTGAAGAAGAGATGCCGGCTGATGTTGTTGATACAGCAATTGTTCCTAAGTCTCTTGTATATCTTATTACAGTAGATGTAAGTGTGAGATATAATGAAGATTTTGAAAATTATTCAGAACTATCATTTAACAGGCAGTCTACAAGATACATTGAGTCAAAGATGTCGCAGAGTGGTATAGTTAAGATTACAGTTGATGAGATTCCTGAGATTATGAATCCTGTAGAAGCAATTCTTGGAGATGGAGTTACAGATGGTATGTTCCTTCTTGAAGGTGGTTCAGATGGAAACATATCAACGGTAACTGCGGCAACATTTATTGGCGAAGACAATGGCCCTGGAAAGAGAACAGGTCTTCAGGCTTTCAAGGAAAATAATGTTGTAAGCATGCTTGCAATTCCTGGTGTCACAATTCCTGAAGTACAGGTTGCACTTGTTGGACATTGTGAAAGTCTTAGAAGCAGATTTGCAGTTCTTGATATGCCTGCTGATGCTTATAAGACATCTGATCTTATTGAGTTCAGGCAGATTATTGACAGCACATATGCAGCTATGTATCACCCATGGATTCAGGTATT
>JAILEJ010000486.1 GCA_024688095.1 Butyrivibrio sp. | reverse complement strand
AGAAAATCTTCAACTTCTCTATCCGAATCTGTCTTAATAAATGTGGGGATATCTCCAGTAAAGCGTTCACCAAGATCATGGATAATGCACATATCTACAACCTTATTCATATCTAAATCAGGAAACTCATGCCTTAAAAGAAAAGCCATTAATGAAATTCTCCAGCTATGCTCTGCAACACTTTCTGTTCTACGATTTGTTGTCGTGCAATGTCGCGGAGTATCCTTTAATCTTTCAGCAACATGCAATATCCCCAAATACTCTTTAGCGTTCATACATTTCCTCCCAACCTTTTTACTGATAAATTCTGTTTTGCTTTAGTCATAAATACTGTAATATACTCCCTATATAATCAAACTCATTCAAGATTATATCCAATAAAATAGCAGCTTACAATCACTAATGTAACTGCAAACCGCATATCCATGTGTATATATCACACATGCGTTTCTAATTAGAGAGTTATGCATGAATTTTCTTTTAGATATAGTCAAAAATTCCTTGAATAGCGTCTGTGATATTTATAATATCAGGATAATGTATCCTATCAATCTTCGAATAGCCCCTGATATTCAAATCAAGCAGTGCCATTTTTTCACATTGCACATAGCCTGTGGTCTCTTCAGTTTTGATATGTATATGTAACGGACCTTCTTCTCCTTTTTCATAAATAAGACAGCCTATTATCTCAAAAGTCTGATTAAAGAAATCCTTACTTACAACAAGAACCATTTTCCCTATATGTTCAACCTTAAGTATATCCCCCTGGTGCAATTCTTCCTTCATTACCAAATCTCTCTTCCTTGCGGTTCACCCCAGTTAAATTCACCGTCTAAATGGAGCTTTTTGCCATATTCTGCCGCACGTTCTTCTAGTGTTCTATGCCTAAATGGTTTAACAAGAATTATCATACCATTAGATACCTTTATATCGAGAACATCATCAACTGAAACGGATGCTTCCTTAAGTATTTCTTTGGATATTCTAATCCCCTGACTATTTCCCCATGGTTTAACTTGAGTCTGCATAAGCAATGCCTCCTTTGTATATACACTGTATATACTCAAAATAAAAAAATCAACTCATCAAAGTAATAATTTAAATATAATTATGAAAAATAGTCCAATCGCTCCATATATATAAATGATCATTTCCAGATTCCACAGTGGGTAATGAATAATTCAAATAAATTTTTTCAAACCGCTCATTTTACTGTTACCTTGATCTTCTTTCTCAAACCATTTGAAGCAACTGCATAAACCTTGCATCTTCCTGCTTTTATTCCTTTAACCTTTCCATTCTTTGTAACCGTTGCAATTGATTCATCTGAACTTATGTATCTAATCGGATCGCAGAGGCCTTTTCCTATATGAGTCTTTGATGTCTGCATGACAACCTTTGCTCCAAGCTTTGCTTTCTTTCCTGCCTTCACAGTTACCTTGCTCTTTGCTGTAACTTTTAAGGGATTGCCTTTCTTCCCACCGTCACCGACCATAACATAAACCGGCAAACTCTTTACATTATTCTCTGATGCATCTTTGACACCATTTGCTACAACATAATATTTATAACTCTTACCCTCTTTTAACTTTTTAGCAACATATGATGTCTTAGATGATGAAGAAAATGTCTTAATTTCCTTATAATTTGAGCCACACTTTGCTCCACAAAGAGTATATCCGGTTGCTCCGCTTATCTTGTTCCAGGTTAATTTTATAATATTAGAGCCCTTCGTTTCTCCCTTTAAAAGAATTACTTTATCCACTTCGTCATAATACGCTATGGCATATGTAGAAAATCCATCTGTCTCTAATGTCGCCGTAGAACCTGTACCTGTACCAACTATATCTGTTTTTCCGTTATGGTATCTTGCAATTATAAATATTCTTCCATCCTTGCGAAGAGCCTCTGGTATTGACAATATTATCTTGATATTGCCTGTAAGGTCTGTTACGTTACCCACATTTGTTCCATCTACAAATAACTGAAGCGAAAGATCAAGAAATGCCCCAACTGTATAGTTTTTATCGCCTATCATCTCAAGGATATCTGCAGCACCAGTTGATTCGTTTGATGCAGCAGCGCTCACAACTTTATATTCTATATTATTTGCATTTGCAATTGCTGCTTTCATTTCCTCAGAACCATTTGCAGTAATACTTCCCATTATCACATCTTTAGCTGTCTCGGTAGAATCATCGATTACGGCTGAACCTTCAGAATTAATTTGAATACCTGTACTTGTATATGTTGCAGTATAGGTTGTATCAGTAAATATTGCTCCGGGTGTAGGTGACCATCCCGAAAAGGTATAGGTGTACTGTGCATCGGAAGCCTTTGTAGGTGTATCGCCATTATATTCAGCTGTCTGCCCCGGGTACACGACATCTTTCTCAATCACTGTTCCCTCACTCTGCCAGGTAACAGTAACCCCGCCAAAATCTAACTGATAATACTTATCCTTCTCGCTATCGAAAAGTGAGGTACTAGAAAAGTTTTTCGAGGAATCCGCACCGTTTGGTGAAAGATAAGTGTTGGTATTAGTGTCTGAAAGATATGTCGCCTTACATGCAAGATCAGAAAATATTTTGGGGATAGACTCATTGCCTATAAGCTCACTTTGGGACGGAATTACAGAATAAATCTCTCCAGAACTGTCCGTCTTACCAATAAATGTAACGGCTTTGGCTCCCCTTTTAATATAAATGCAGCCGGCTTCCTTAAGAGTATAACCATGATGCGTAGAATCAACAATAACTGTTCCGCCTTCTATTATGAGTCTTGGTATAGAATCCATACTTTTATATGAATCATTAAATGTAAGAGCAGCGCCATAATCGGTATTCTTATTAGGTGCTTGTACCCTCAACGTCCCTGACCCTTTTATGGTTAATTCAACTGCATCCATTAATTTTAAGGCGTATATAGTACTTTCACCATTCAGCACCATTGTATATTTTGCTTTAACCATTTCATTGTCGGACTGATTCTGATAGCCATTAAATTGCAGAGTCCCGTTAATATTAGCATTATTAAGCGTAACTGTTAACGAATCTTTATCAACAGATACCGTTCCACCAAAATTCATTATTTCTGGCGATGAGCTTTGTTTAATTATATTACCATTAGGAAAAACATTATAAATTCCCCCTTCTCCACTAGCACTTTGCTCCGCCTCAGTAGCCTCCGCTCTAATGTTGATACCATAAGTCATCAGTACCGATAACATGAACAATAAAATTATTTTCATTCCAAAAATTTTAATTGCACTATGTCTTTTTTCCATTTTTTCTCCTTAGGCAATTTACTGCTCCATAAACAAAATTCAAACACAACTACTCATTATTCAGGTTAACTCTTGTAGCCACTCACTATTCTATTTTCAAAAAACTTTATTATGACATTAATTATATCACTGTTAATCACTGTCAACATTCATTTTTTATAAGTTTCTTCCAGTTACTTTTCAAAGCAGCAGGAATCGTTACATTATTTTTATCTGCCAAAAAAGAGAAGAGAAACCACTTTTCGCAGTTTCTCTTCTCTTTTTTATGGCCTCATCTGCCTTTAACATAAAATTCTTCCATGGTCTCAAGGCAAAGCGCAGAAAGATTTCCTCCCATCACACAACCACAATCGATATTTATTAAATTTCCATTCTTATAGATACGATTATCCTTATCTCCAAGAAACCATGTAGGGATATGACCTACTATGAATATATCTTCGCCTTCCAATTTATTGTTAAAATCAGGCCTTGATATAAGAAACTCTCCGAGATCTTCTATTTCTTTATTCTCAAGATCATCTAAACTACTTATTGTCTCATCTAATGTGTGAATAAGGACATATCTGCGTTCTTCTATGCACACCTCTTCATAAAGTGAAAACTCCTTTATGCATTCAAACAGCTCTTCTCTATCATATTTAGATAGCCTACGAATTACTTTTATTTTTGTTTTTCATCTTCTTTTACTTTATTTGCTGCTATCTGATCTTCATAAGCCAAATATGAATTATTAAGCCCATATTTTTCGAACAGTTTATTTGTTTCATAATTAATTGTTCTAGAAAGATCCTGTTTTAAATACATAGCATTAAAATCATCATCAAGATCTCTAACAGACATATCCATATTATGTAAAGTCAGGAACTTTTTACATGAATCTGAGATTAGTTTCAAATCCTCTCCAAGTGCTTTATAATCTATACCATCAGGATAAACAAAATCCGGGCTGACTAATGAATTTAATTTTGCGAATTGATAATAAACTCCAACTTTCATACCACCCTTTTCATAATAACTACTTGGCTGAGTAATTTCAGAGACTTGGTCGTATTCTTCCTTATACTTAAAATCTTTTGTAATTTCACCCTTTTCAACAACCAGATTATTGCTGGCTATGTAATTTTTTAAATCGTCATGAGCTCCTACATATTTAGTTTGAGAAAGTGTATCCATCTCTGAATACATTTCAGTATATATATCCTGCATTAATTTTTTCAAAGTTCCAAATTCTTCTTTTTCTTTTTTACTGTAAAAACGATTATTGAGATCAATGTAATTATACACTCCACTGTTTATCATATCGCAGGCATTCTTATATGGCTCCATTTCCAGTCTGGCAGCTTTTATATTATCATACTTTTTTTCAAGTTCTTTTATAATAGGATTATTTGGTTCTGTACGTTTCATATGTCTTATTTTTGTATATAACCATTTTTCAGTATCCAGATACTTCAATTTATCCTCTTCTTCTGTAAATGATACAAAAGGTTTCTCATTTAGCATGATTCTTGTGTCAAAGCTTTTCTCATCCTTCTTACTAATTTTTTTCAAAAAGTGTTTTTTTAGTATTTCTTTTTTATCTTTTTCTGTTTTACCTTTGGATATGAGTTTCTTCAAATATGCCGTATAACTCTTAGCATAATCAGCTTCTTCTCTCTGCTCATTTTCAATATAGCTGTTACAATTCTCATTAGCATTTTTTTCAAGCATATTTACATCTATGCAACCTTTTTCAGACATAATATTATCTATTTGTCTTTCATACTTTTCAAGTAACGCCTTAAAATATCTGGATTTAGATACAATCACACTCTTGCTGGATTTTCCATCACTAATCTGAACATTGCCATTTTCATCTCTAAGCAAGTCTATTAATTTTTCGCCCTGAGCATAAAACTTCAGTTTAGAATATTTACGTGCAAAATCATTCAAAAAACTATTCTCGTCACTAAACGAAAATTCTGTAGCATCTGCAGCTTCTATATTATAGAGAATTCTTTCTATATAGGATTGATACAATTTACCCTCGCGAAATGCTTTTACAAGAATATCCGGACGTACGTACTCTTTTACATCTTTATTTTCCGGGTTTTTTTCCATAAACTCATTGTATCGATAAGATAATCCTGCATAACTATTAAACGCTATTTCATTAAACTCATCTTTAATTTTATAATTTTTTATTTTATCATTAACAATACGGGACGTTGAAGCAAGTACATTTATAGCACTTCTCTTACGCAGTCTTACAACTTTTTTCAGCTGATCCCTCATCTGATTCTGAAGCTCATTAGGCTGTTCAATCTGATTTCCTATATTTAATAATCTTTGTCCTTCAACATCAACTGTACTATTTACAGCCTCTGTCACAGAAGGCAAAACTTTGTCCACGTTCTCATCTGTAATACTGGATGAATATATATGACCGTAATTAAGCTCCTTGTGTAACTTCTTCTCCAAAGCTCTTGCATTAGAATCTATATATTTAATCCTCATAGAGCCTTCTTTGGAATTTAATGTCTTTGCTTCTATCTGAGCTTTTATTCTGTCTTCACAATCATATAGTTTTACTAATTCTCTATATATATCCAGTACTTCACCCCTGTTATCATTATATTTATCTATATCACTGCAAATCTCTTCTTTTATATTTAAAAGTAATTCTCTTCCTTCTTTTTTTAATCTTTCTTTATCATTATTTGCTTCCTCATTATTATTCTCTTCCAAATATCCTTTATAGAAGAAATCTTTAACAATCTTATCGATAAAGCGATTTTTTTCCTCCTCTGAATCTGTTCCCCATACCTTCTGTTTTATATCATTTAACTCTTTTTCAATTTCATCCCTATTCTGAATACTATCTCTTTCTTTTGTAGTATTACTCAAAGCATTCTGAAGGTCTAAGGTCATTCCACTGAACATCTGATCGTCATTGCAGAACCTGACAACATGACTTTCATTCCATTTATCTGTTCTGACAATAAACTGTTCCTTTTCGGACCTTTCCTCATCTTCCTGCATTTCATTACGAATATATTGTTGTAATTCTGCAAGTCTGGTGTGCACAGCATTTAGACGTGCTTGTCCCACAGTGTCACCTAACGCATAATCAAGCATATCATTTGTAAGAGCCATAATTTCATAAGCGGTTATAACATCTAACGCTTTAATTGACTGTACATCCATATGTTCAAATCCAAACATCGTAAATGCCCTTGGAGTGTCTATAACTTTAACATCAAGGACTTCTATCTTTCCATATGGATTTTTTACAGCTCTAACAGCCATTGTGTCTGTACTTCTACTTCGATATCCCATAATAATATCTATGAGTTTAATTTTAGTCATCTTTTTTAGACACTCTGGCGTATAAATAACGTCATCATGCTCACGAAGGAGCTCATTCATTCTCACAAATCCATTATCACTATTTTGTGAGTCAACTTCTTGAAGCTTTATTTTTTCTATAACAACTCCCTGCTCATACTTGCCCTTTTTCTTATAATTTGTTCTATGAGCTTCAACACACAAATCATTTTCGCCTATTATATTAAATAAGCTGCATGCACCAACATTACCAAGGTTCATCTTATAATTATCAGAATCAAATTTAGTATATTCATAGGTTGTTTGATTAAGTTCAATAATTTTTGAATCACCACTTTTACGGGCTTCATTCATAACATCAGCAGGTATTTCCTTTTTTCTGATTTCCCCGATAACATTTCCCCATGCCATGCCTGCATTTACATTCGGCTTTAATCTATAGGAATTTTCTGAAAAAACTTTATAATCACTTTCTATCTGTTTACGAAGATTTTTTACAAGTTTGATTCTGGCTGCTCCATCTCCAAAGAGAGAAAAATGGCTGTCAAGGTATTCTTTGCATGACGCAAGCAATATTTCAAATTTGTTCATAATTGTAGATAGTTCAAGTTCAAAATTATTAGTATCTATTTCAACATACATAAGATCTGTTAATACTGTCATATCATTTTTAACTTTACTCATTGATAAGGAATCATCTTTATCCTTGTATTTACTGGCCTGAAGAGCATCATTCATTCTATTCCAATCATCCATACTTGTCTTATAGACACTCTGATTGGCCTGTTCCTCATTCTGTATTCCACCTCTGTTAACTTCAAGTTGATGCTTTTCTCTGTTCATATACAAATACTGATCGTCTGGCATTTTATATACTCCTTCCACAAAAAATATATTGTTCCAATACTGCAAATAATTTTCTAGTATAGACTATTTATTTAAGTTACAGTTATTTATACGAAATAGTATTCTAAAAAGTACAAAAAAACCTTTCCAAAATTAATTGGAAAGGTTTTTTATTATCTTCTTTTAGTTATTAGTAAGTGCACTCACAAGAATATCCACACACTTATCTATCCCTATTACACCTGTATCAAGACAGATATCATATTGTTTATAATATCTCATATCCTCACCTGTATAGTGCTTATAGTAAGTATTTCTAAGCTCATCCCTTTTCTGAACAGCCTTTTTTATATCATTTATTCCTTCATTTTCAGGAAGCTCTTTGGCCCGTTCTACCTTCTTATCAAGATCGGCAAAGAGAAAAATATTGAATGCATTTATACCTGCTTCTCTTAAGATATAATCTGCACATCTTCCTACAATAATGCATGGGGACTTTGCAAGATCCATGATTACATTCTTCTGCGCCTTATATATCTGGTCGAAAGAACTTGTATAAGCTGCTGAATTATTTAGAAGGTTGTCAATGAACTCATTTATATGGTTCATCTGCTCACCCTCTTTGTTTATCTCATCTTCAGAATATCCGCTTTCTTTGGCGGTCTTTATAACAAAGTCCTTATCATAATATGGAATTCCAAGCTTTTCTGAAAGTGCTGCGGCTATTGTTCTTCCACCTGCACCATATTCTCTTCCAATAGTTATTACCGGAAATTTTAATTCTACTGACATATCTTTTCCCTCTCTCACAAATTAAGCTACAGCTTTATTTTCCTGTTTTCCAAGAAAATACTGGAACACAAGACATCCAATTACAACAACGAGACCAATAATATCTGAAACTGCTCCGGTATGAATAAGGAGCAAACCTCCTCCTACTATTATTACTCTTATAATAGGATTCATATTTGCAAAGCAATATCCTTCAAGTCCTGATGCAATTCCAAATATACCAATAACAGCCGTTATAGCTATCTGTACAACTGTAATAGGTGTTGTATCTATAAGCAGCATTTGAGGATTAAAGCAGAACATATAAGGCACAATAAATGCTGCAATTGCAAGTCTTGATGCCGTAAATGCTGTTTTCATAGGATTACTCTTTGCTATCGCAGAACCTGCATAGGCTGCAAGTGCTACAGGAGGAGTAATATCAGCTACAATACCAAAATAAAATACAAAGAAATGCGCAGCTGTTGTTGGAACTCCCATACGAATAAGGATTGGTGCAGTTGTAGCTGCCATAATGCAATAATTGGCTGTTGTTGGAACTCCCATACCAAGTACAATACAGCAAAGCATTGTAAGAACCAGGGCTATAATTAGCTTATCTCCAGCAATACCAACAATAGCATTTATAAGTTCATTGGCAAGACCTGTCATTGTGATAGTTCCTGAAATAATACCGGCAACACCACAGGCAGCGCCTACTGTAATAGCACTCTTACCACCGGCCTGAAGAGCATCGATTATCTTTGTAAGTGAAAGCTTTGCTTCCCTGTTTATAAATCCAACTACAATAGCAAGAACAATTGCAAGTGATGCTGCTCTCTGCATTGTCATATAGTTTCCTGAAACCCATATAATAAGCATTACAAGAGGAATAAGTAAATATATCTTCTTAACAAGCTGACTGAATTTAGGAAGTTCATCCTTTGGTACCCCTTTAAGATTAAGCCTCTTGGCCTCTAAATGAACACATATAAAAATTCCAAAGAAATAAAGTACAGCCGGTAAAATAGCTCTTGAAATAACGTCTGAATATGGTACTCCAATAAAGTCAGCCATAAGGAAAGCTGCAGCACCCATAATAGGTGGCATGATCTGTCCACCTGTAGATGATGCTGCCTCTACAGCTGCTGCAAATTCATTTTTATAACCGGTTTTTTTCATCATAGGAATTGTAACTGAACCGGTTGTAACTGTATTTCCAACAGAAGAACCAGATACCATACCACATAGAGCTGATGAAATAACCGCAACCTTTGCAGGTCCACCTGCGAATCTTCCAGCTACGCTATTTGCAAGCTGAATAAAGAAATTTGAAATTCCTGTTCTCTCAAGAAACGCACCAAATATAATAAATACAACTATATACTTGGAACATACATTTACAGGTGTTGCAAGTATACCCTCTTTTGTGTAAAAAAGGTTTCTTACAAGATATTTTACCCGTCCAAAGAAATTCGGATTAGTAAGTCCGATGGTAAGTGCATAAACAATGAAAAATCCGGCTACAATCAGAATCGGAATACCAACACATCTTCTTGTTACTTCAATAAGAGCCGCAATTCCAACTATTCCTATAACAATCTGATACCATTCAAATCTTGTACCCTGATTAATAATTGCATTGGCATTAAATGTATAGTACAAAAATGCTCCTGCTCCGAGAATCATAAAAATTATATCACCAACAGGAATATAATTTTCTTTGAGTTCATTCTTATTTCTTGGGTAAATCAAAAATCCCATAAGAATAATAAGCGCCATAAATGAAGTAAGACGTATTTCCTCAAGAAATGTTGCAAATAATGTAACATAAATACAAAAGATAGAGAAAAAGGCCAGAATTGCTGTAATAACAAGCTTAGGTGTTCCGGTCCAGATACGGGTATTGGACTCTCTATCATATTTACGCATAACTGAATCTATATCTTTTTGACTAACATTAGTCTCAATCTTTTCGCTCAATCCTCTTCCCCCTTACTCTTTAGTATTTACTTCGATACCATGTTCTCTGTAATATCTTGCAGCACCTTCATGATATGGTACATCAGACACACTGCTTGCTGTTTCAAGGTTGAGCTCAGCTCCCTTGGCATTTTCAATAGTAATATCCTCTGTATGATCAAAAATAGCCGCTGTAAGATCATAAACTGTGTCAGAATCAACATTAGCAGATACAATGAGTGTTGCCTCAACTGTAATTGTTTCAACATCCTCATCCTGTCCCGGATATGTTCCTGCAGGTATTGTAAGTGCATTATAATATGGACAGCTTTC